>JANQKH010000443.1 GCA_028281215.1 Phycisphaeraceae bacterium
AGACGCAACGGTGAACGACGTAACGACGATCCCGGGGTCTCCGTCGCCCGGCGGTCGTTACGGTTCCGTATACCCGATCCAGGACGGCACCGGCCGCCGCACCCAGCGCCTGATCCGCCATCACCCCGGCCAGCGCGAGCGAACCGAATCCGCAGGCGCTGCGACGGAGGAGTTGGCGGCGGGACACGATGTCTTGTGGGAGTTGACCGTTGCTCATGGAAGCCGTTCCTGATGATCGAATGATTATACCGGCGAAGCCTCAAAACACATCATTCGCCCTGCCTGGCCAAGTCAATCCTGATACCGAAACCCCACACTCGCAAACAGATTGTGGACCAACCCCGCCCATGCGTCGGCGTGGCGACGGGATTCGTCCGTCGCGTGATGGGGGTTAAATGTCTTCAAAAACCGGTGCGAGAGTTGCGACTCCGACGACGTCGGCGAGCGGCCCAGCACGCAACGGTATATGTAATCGAGGCGCTCGGCATCGTTCGCCAATTCCATCGCAAGCAATCGCTTGGCAGACGCGGCCGCCTGCTGTCGCACGAACGGGCTGTTCATCATGTAGAGCGCTTGTGTCGGCAGCGTGCTGGTTTTTCGCTGGCCGGTCACCACATTCGGGTTCGCAAAATCGAATACTTCGAAGATCGGATCGATCGTGTTGCGGAACACCGGCACGTACACACTTCGCCGCACACTTTGAAACTTGTAACCCAACTCGCTACCGGTCCCCGATCTCATCCCGGGCCCGCCGGCGCTCAGGTCGAGGTTGCCGGAGATGACGAGCATCGCATCGCGAATGACCTCGGCGTCGAGACGCTTGCGATTGGCGCGATGGAACAGGCGGTTTTCCGGATCCGCCGAGGTCGCAAGCGATTGGCCGCGGCTGTTCATACGATAGGCGCGCGACAGCATGATGCGCCGGATGGTTTTCTTGATCGACCAGTCGTCGGCGATGAACCGGCTCGCCAGGTGGTCGAGCAGTTGCGGATGGGTTGGCCGCTGTCCCGGTGAGCCGAAGTTGTCCGGCGTGGGCACAATGCCGCGACCCATCAGGTGAAGCCAGATGCGGTTGACCATGACCCGCGCGGTCAGCGGGTTGTCGCGTGAGGCAAGCCAGTCCGCCAGTTGAAGTCGGCCGCTTTCTTTATCCGACAATTTTGGACGCGGGTTGACACCTTGCGGCGTGATGACCTGCACGAAACCACGCGGCACTTTATCACCAAGGTTGTGCGCGCTGCCGCGGATGCAGACGAAGTAGTCGCCGATCTCCTGGTGATCGTTCACGCTCATCACCTTCGCACCGGTAGGCAGTTTCTTTTGAAGCGATCTGAGGTCGGCTTCGAGTTTGGCGATGGTCTTCTTCTGCTGCGCGATGTCAACTTGAAGATCGGCGATGGCCTGTCGCTTGGACGAACCTACGGCCGGCTCTTGCTTCAGTTCAGCCCCCGTCAATCTCGGTAAATCAGGAAGTTTCGGCGCGGCGGCCACTTGTTTGCCGATCATCCCGACCGGCACGAGCCAGACACTGTCGGCGATCACGTAACCGTCCGTGGTGCCCGCGTTTGAAATCGTGATCGATCCCGCGTTGCCCTTTTCAAACTTGAACCGCCCTACCGGGTGAAACAGCGCGCCAATCGGCGCGAGGTTTTGCTGGTTGATCTTGACGGTCGTTTCACCGCCGGCGTGGCGAATCGTCACGGGCACGCGCGTCGACCGTCCGCTGTTGGCGTTGCCGCCGATACGGACTTCATACTCACCGGCCTTCGCAATTCGAGGCGTGAACGTGATCGACTTGTCGCCCTTTTCTGCATTGCCGTCATGCAGGTACGACTGCCCCACAAACGGCGGCGTGTGCACCGACTGTTTCCACTCGCCCACCCATTTCGCTTCGGTGTTGTCGACGACGATGCCGGGCAGGTCCGCTTTGTCGCGAACCGTGAAACGAATCAGTGCGGGGCGATCGACATCCTTTGCGGTGATGTGCGTCACCGGGCGATTCGACAACGGCTTGACCACGTCCGGCAAGCCCGGCCAGGTTTTGCCTGTCGCGGGTTTTGGCACGTTGCCTTTCGCCAAAGCATCCACGCCCGCCGCCTTCTTCGGCAGAAACTGCACGGCATCGATCACCACCACACCTGCGCCGCACTTATTGGTGTCAATCACCACGCGACCCTGAGTGCTGAACGAATAGGTTCCCAGCGAAACGAACAAACTGTCGACGGCGGGCACGCGGCGCTGATCGAATGTCTTCGTTGCGGCGCCGTCGGTGTGTTGCACTTCGAACGTAACGCGTGGTGAACGGTTCGTGCCGGACGCGAATGCCGCGCGAACTTCATACTCACCTGGCGCGGGCAGTGCGGCGGTGAACACCGCTTTCGATCCCGACCCGCCGCCGGCCCATTGGTAGCCTGCATCGACGTAGCGCGGG
>JANQKH010000479.1 GCA_028281215.1 Phycisphaeraceae bacterium
CACCTCACGCGACCAGATGGCGCAACGCCTCGGCAACAAAAGCCAGAAGACCCAGCAATGGAAGAAGGATCTTCAACAGGGCAAAAGCGACAGCATGAAGAAGGAACTGGAAGAGATCAAGAAACTCGCCGAAGACATGAAGAACGAAGAAAGCGAGATCAAGAAAAACGAAATGAAAAAGGAAATGGAGAAGCGCATTCAGGAAATGAATGACTTCGCCGAATCCAACGCCAACAGCAAGGAACTGGGCGATTCCCTGCAACAGGCACTTGAACAACTGGCTCAGTCAGGCGACCCCAACACCGCCGAGGAAGCCAACGAAGCCCTCCAGCAGCAACTCCAGCAAAGCCAGCAGGAACTGGAACGTATGGCCCAGTCCATCCGTGATCAGAAAGAACTGGAGAAAATGCTCCAGACCATCCAGCAAGCCAAGCAGGCCAACTCCAAGCAGGGCCTTGACGGCCAGCAATGCCAGTCCTGCAACAGCCTCAGCGACTATCAAAAACTGTTCGAGCAACTCGGCGGTGGCAGCGGACAAGGCCAGGGTCAGCAAGCTGACAACGGCTCCGGTTCCGCCGACACGCAGAACGGCCAGCCCGGCACAGGGCAAGGTCAAGGCAACGGGCAACAAGCACAAGGCAACGGCGGCACGGGCGGCGTCGGCCAGGGCCGCGGCGGCGTGACCCCAGAAGACCCCACCCAGAAGACCACCTTCAAGAGTGAAAAAGCCAAGTCCGCCCTCCAGGCCGGTAAAGTTCTGCTCGAATGGAAAACCCAGGAAGAAGCCAAACCCGGCGCCGCCAAGCTCGACTACAAACAGGAAGTCAAGAAAGTCAAAGCCGGCGCCAGCGAAGCGATCCTCCAGGAACAAATCCCGCCCGGTTATCACGATGCGATCAAGAAGTATTTCGATAACTACGAGAAGAAGGCGGGACCGAAGCCGACGCCCAAGGGCAACTAAAGGGGTTCACGCAACCGGTTTGGTTTTCAAATGTGAGCACGCTGCACATCACCACCGTTGTCGTGGATGTGCAAACGCAAACCGTTCGGATCTACCTACCCAATGTTGAAACCGCTATATTGACTGAAAATCAATCAATCGACGGCGGGTTTGTACTGCCCGGATTTGAATTTCGTGTCGGCGATCTCTTTGCTTGATGCGCGGTGCAATACGCTGATTCGCAGATTCACCGCCCCGCATCCCGTCTCGTCCCGCCCCCGTGCTCTGTCGTACCCGGCTCTGACTCGTTGAACACCTTCCACAAATCCACCGAGCCGGCGATCACGATTCTTCGATGCGACAACTCCACCCGATAGAACTCCAGCATGTGAGACGCGTTGTGGAGGACCGCCAATGAATCTTCGCCGACGTCGGTACGCAAGGTCAGCGATTCGAGTACCGAATCGGCGAACATCGGGTCGGGTGGAAGATCGAATCCGTCGATGTTCTTGATCTCCCGGCCTGCGATCAGCTCGACCTTTCCTTTGCCGCTGTCGAACGTCAACGCCAGCAGGCGATTGGTATGGCGATCGAGCACATAGAGCACGTCGCGCGTCGATTCCAGCATGCGGACACGCAACAATTTGTAGCTGCCCGGCTCGTCCGGCCGCGGGGCTCGCAACACGATGTTCCCGTCTTCGTCCAACAATGGCTTGCCATCGTGCGGCGGAAGTGGCTTGCGCTCGATCATGCGCGTGCCCCGATAGGGCAACGCCGCGAGCTTACCTTCAAGGTCGGCGATCAGAATGTCCTGCTTGGCGATGAGTTGTGACTGTGCCGTCGCCTGTTTTTCTAGGGCTTGCAGTTGTGTTCGCATACCGCCGACGAAGTACGCCAGCACCAATCCCATCCCCACCAGCATGATCATCACGGTGAAAGTCGCCGGCTTCGACATGCGGTCATTCTACCCCTGTATCACCGTGGAATCCTCAAACCAGCGATTTGATCTCCCAGCCTTTGCGATAGACCTTGCTGATCCATCGGTTTGCTTTGTCGCTGTTGGTCACTTTGCCCTTGTCGTGGTTCCATTCCAGTTTTTCGCCGGCACGGAAGGCGACGTTGCCCAGCAGCACCGCTTCGGTCAGCGATGTGGCATAGTCGAAGTTGCACGTGGTCGGTCCGCTGGTCTTGCACGCCTGCGTCCATTCCCTGTGATGACCGATCGATTTGGGGATGAACGGCTGCGGACGGTTGACTTTCATCGGCTCGCCGTCGACCGTGAACAGTTGGTGCTGGCCGTAGTTGGTCAGCAGTTTGCCCGCGCTTCCCTCAAAGAGCGTGCCGCCGCCCCACTTGATGTTCTTCTCGAGCAGGAACGGCGGGCGTTTGTCGCCGTGGTACCAGCTCAGTTTCACCGCGGGGCCACCTTTGAACTTGCTGCCTTGACCAAGGAATCCCCAATGGCCGGCGTCGTTGTCTTTGCCGCTGCCCGCGGCGGTGCGCGCGGGGAAGGTGTAGTCGACGATTAGAAACTGTGGTGTCGATTCCGGATGCAACGCCGGCCCCGCTTTCACTTCGACCGACGTTGGATGCCGCAACCCGAGCGCCCAGAAAGGAATGTCCATATGATGGCATGCCATGTCGGCGAGCGTGCCACCACCAAAGTCCCACCAGCCGCGCCAATGGAACGGGTGATATTTGGTGTGGTAAGGCCGCTGCGGTGCCGGGCCGAGCCAGAGATCCCAGTCGAGGTACTTCGGCACGGGTGGCTTTGCGGTCGGCCGATCGCCGCCGTGCCAACCTCCGCCGACCCAGACGTGCACGCGGTTGACGTCGCCGATCGTACCGGTCTGGATCAGTTCAACCACGCGCCGGTAGTTGTCGCCGGCGTGAATCTGCGTGCCCATTTGCGTGACGACCTTGTATTTCTTCGTGGCAGCCGCAACAAGTTGCGCTTCGCGGACGGTGTGCGTCAACGGTTTTTCGCAATAAACGTGTTTGCCCGCCGCGATCGCGCGAAGTGTCGCTGGCGCGTGCGTATGATCCGGCGTGCCGATGGTGACAGCGTCGAGTTGTTTGTCCAACTTGTCGAGCATCTTGCGAAAGTCACGAAACTTCGCGGCCTGGGGCAATCCGCGCGCCGCCTTGTCGAGCGAGCGCGTATCGACATCACAGATCGCCGCGACATTCTCGTGTTTGACACCGTTCATATCCTCCCCGCCTCGCCCGCCCACACCGATGCAACCGATGCTCAACTTTCCATTGGCCCCAAGCGCTTGCCGCGTGATCGGCAGCAGAGAAAGTGACGCTGAAGCGACAGCGGTCGAGTAAATAAACCGGCGACGGGTGGGATGAGGCATGACGACTCCAGTTTGAAAAGCGAAAGACGGAAAATGCGAAGCGGGTGGTGTGACGCCACCTACCAGTTTACTCGTGTCTCACACGAAGGCGTGAAGGGGTGGTTCCTAAAAAGTGAATCCATGTTCACTTTGCGTCTTGGTGCCCCACCGTGAGACGATTGTTCGCAGCCGCCGCCAGCGCGGTTTTGACCGTTTCCATCGAAGGCGTGCCGTCAGCGAGCAACTGTTCAAAGCTCGTCACCGATCGGCCCGCCAGGCCGCAGGGGACAATGGTGTCAAAGTGGGACAGGTCGGTGGTGACATTGAGCGCCAAACCGTGCAACGATACACCTCGACTGATACGCACGCCGATCGCGGCAATCTTGGCAGGTGCCGCGCCGCTTGGTTCGCGTGCCTCTGCAAGTGGCGATCTGCGATCATCGGCTAAACGTATTGCTTCCTCATCTTGTATTTCGCACTTCGCATTCCCACTTCCCACTTCCGGCTTCCCACTTTCACTCACCCACACGCCCGTGCCCGCGTCGTCTCGTCGACCTTCGACGCCGAACGTCCCCAGCGTGTCGATCACGATCTGTTCGAGCGTTTGCATGTATCGGCCGACGTTCAGCCGCAGAGCGTTCAGCCGCACAATCGGATACGCCACAAGCTGCCCCGGCCCGTGATAAGTAATGTCCCCGCCGCGATCGGTCGGTTGGACGTCGATGCCGTACTCTTTCAGCACGGCGTCGTCCACCAGCAGGTGTTGCGACGCGGTTTTGCGACGGCTGATCGTGATCACCGGATCGTGCTCAACAAAAATCAACGTCGGTGGCGCATCGCCCGACACCACCTCGGCATGTACCTGACGCTGGTAGTCAAACGCCTCGGCATACTTCATGCGCCCGAGATCGATCAGGTTCAAACTGTCACCGCCAACAGACATGCCCACAGCATCACAACAAGTGCACCCGCATGCAAAGTCACCGTTTGAGCGCGCCGGCCACCACGCCCCGGATGATCTGGAACGACACGTACATCATGAAGACCGTAATACCCAACGGCACAATCCCAAGCGCCTTGACCACCGTCTCATTGGAAACGGGCACCATGCGGAACAACCGCCCCACGATGAGGATGGCGAAGACGCAACCGATCAGCAGACGGGCCGCCTGCGAAAGACTGCCGATACCGAGACTGTCACCGAACTTTTCAAGAAATCCAAAGAACGCAAGCGGAAAACAGAGGCCCACAAAGATGATGATGAGCGCAGGTTTACCCGATTCGAAATCGCCAGCTAGCGCCGCATACGTCACCAGCCCTGCCGTCACCGCGGCAAAAAGGCGCGCTTCCCAGTTCGTCGGCGCCAACATGCAAAGGAACGGCCCCAAGCCCATCAATGCAAAAACGATATTGAGTGATTCGACAAACTGGTCCAGGTGTTCGTCCTCAATGATCCCAAAGTAGAACATGACACCGAAGCCCTGGATGTAAATCATGCCGCCCAGCACAAACGAGATTCCCAACGCCGCGATGGCAAAACCAATGCGCGGCGGAATGCCCAGAAACGCGTTGCCGCTGCCTCGTTTGAGGAGTGATTCTTTCTTCTGCTTTTTCTTCTTTTCCTTCTTGCCCTTCACCGTCGTCACATTCGCCACCGTCGGCGCCGGCGGTAGCGCAGCTTCCAGATCAAGTTCGATCGTCCCGTCCTCCAACGGACTGGCTTTCGACCCGCCGCCACTCTCGAATGGATTCCAGTCGTCATCGTCGGAACTGTCATCGTTATTCAACAGCTTTGGCTGAGCGGCGTCCGTATCGCCCAGCAGATCGGCTCCTTTATCCTTGCCTGCGCCCAATGCGCTTTCTTCCGGCTCCGGGCCCAAACCGGGAATATCATCCGTCGTGAACGACACGAGTTTCGGCGAATCGTCTTCGTCCAGCGCCGGGCCAAGCGCTGGAATGCCGTCGTCTTCGACTGGGCCCGCAGACTTTGGCACCTGTTTCTCCGCACTTTTCGACGCAGTTTCAGAAGGAGCGACGGCCGACTTGGGGGGCGCGTCCGTGACAGCCGAGTCCGCCTCGCCCACCAATTGTCCCGGCTTCGGCATGGTCTGCGGCACGTCGATCCGCTGGCCGCACTTGCACCGCGCACGTTTGCCCGCCAGTGCCGGTTTCCATTGAAACTCCCGCTTGCAACGCTCGCACAAAAACATGCCCGGCTGGTCACTCATATCGAAATCTCGTATCCATTTCCCTTGTCTTGACGGTCTGTTAGTGGTCCCCGCGGGGTAACCGCTCCACCGCAGCGCTGATCATACTCGACAACATGATCATCTGGATCAGTACGGCAATGAACGTGCCAAGGATGACCAACCCGCCGATGAGAATCACCACAGCCGCCGCATCGCGCGGCGGCCAGTTGAACAACATGTTCACCGCCACCGCCACGGAGATCACCAACGCCGCCACCATCGCCAACACCGTCCACAGCAACCGTTTCGCGGCGGCCACGATGCGCCGGTCTTCCAGGTCCGAAACCGCCGCAGGCAATCCAATGAAAAACAACAGGAACCCCACCGTTCGCGAAAGCGACAACATCAGACGCATCGTCGTGTCATCGGTCATGACCGCGAGCACGGACACGGCGTACCCCGCCGCCGCCATCATCATCCACATCTGTGCCAAGGCATGTCGCGTGGCAAAGTAGGCAAGCACAAACGCCGACATCGCGAGTCCGACCGTGACGATCGCGACATACAACGCCACATCCTCAAATCCACTCGCCTGCACCACGCCGCCGCCGATCCCGTCGATCATCAGCGAGGTGATCAAAAGCCACAACGCCAACGGCAGATACCGCATGCCCTGCGGCACTTTGGAGATGGGCACGTCCCGAGCGTCAAATGCGTAAGTCGGCTGTTGCGGCCGAAGGTGATCCAACGAAGAGCGCAGCCGCGCCGTCGTGCTCGCGTTGTCTTGCGGCGCGACAGGGGCGCCTGGCGCGCCCGGCTCCGACGAAGGCTCTGCAGCATTCCTATCAGACCGCACATCGACCTTTACATCATCCTCAACGGCCTGCGCATCGTGTCCAACTGCCTGCCCATCAAGCGAATCGGGCGCCGGCACATTCGCGCCGCAATCACAACGGACCGTGCCGCCGGCGATCTGAGGCGACCACGTCAATCGTCGGCCGCACACCATGCAGAAAAATGTCCCCGTCGTCGACGCCACACGTTCAACCCCGTTGTGCTCGATGAAGTCCAGGCGATGTATCCAATGCGCCGAATGCGATCATACCTTCAACTCAGGCAATTCGCCCAACCTGTCGCGGTAACGCTGACGGATCGGTTCCACCACGTCGGCGAGGAACGCGTCCACCTGTTGCGGCGCTCGGCCGACGTATTGCCGGGGTTCGAGCACGGCATCAAAGTCAATGCCGGCAAACGCAGCCTCGTCTTTGAGCCGATCCAGCAGATCGTTCGCCACACCTTCTGACTTCACCCGATTCGCCGCCGCCTGTGCATGTTCGCGGATCAGTTCGTGCAAGTCCTGCCGATCGCCGCCCTGCTGTACCGCCGCCATCATCAAATTCTCCGTCGCCATGAACGGCAGCTCGGCCAACAGATTATTCGCCACCGTTTTTTCGTACACGACGATGTCGCTGGTCACGTTGATGACCAGATCGAGCACACCGTCGAGCGCGAGGAACGGTTCCGGCAACGTCAAACGGCGTGTGCTGGAATCGTCGAGCGTGCGTTCGAGCCACTGCTCACTGGCAGTTATGAACGGCGTCTGCACAAGGCCTATGACGAATCGCGACAGGCCGCAGATGCGCTCGCAGCGCATCGGGTTCCGTTTGTAAGGCATCGCGCTGCTGCCGATCTGTGATTTTCCGAACGGCTCCTCCAACTCCTTGCGATTCGCAAGCAGACGCATGTCTGTCGCAAACTTCATCGCAGCAGCAGCGGCGGCTGCGAGACTGCTCACCACGAGACCATCGATCACGCGCGGGTAGGTCTGCCCCGTCACCGCGAACCGCTTCGAAGGCTCCCACGCCATCTTCTGCGTGACCAATTCGTCGAGTTGATCCACACGCTGGTGTGCTTCGTCATCACTGCACCCCAGCCCGCGGAACAGTTCCAGAAACGACGCTTGCGTACCGGTTGTGCCCTTGACGCCGCGGAATCGCAGGGTGTCGATGCGATGTTCGATCTCTTCCAGTGCGATGACGAGATCCTGTGCCCAAATGGTGGCGCGCTTGCCGACGGTGGTTGGTTGCGCGGGTTGAAAATGCGTGAAACCCAACGTGGGCAGATCGCGATACTTGGCTGCGAACTTACCCAGATTATCCACGGCGTTGGCGACTTTGATCGCCACGAGTTGGAGCGCCTCCCGAATCTGAATCAGTTCCGTATTGCAGTTCACAAACTGACTCGTCGCCCCGAGGTGAATGATCCCCCGTGCACCCGGCGCAACGTCGCCATACGCATGCACATGCGCCATCACGTCATGCCGCAACTTCTTCTCGTACTGCCCGGCGGCGTCGTAATCAATGTTGTCCAACTGCGCCCGAAGCTCATCCAACTGCGCATCAGAAATGTCCAACCCCAGCTCTTTCTCCGCCTCCGCCAGCGCGATCCACAACTTCCGCCAGGTCGAAAACTTCATCCGAGGCGACCACACCGCCTGCATCGCCGGCGAAGCATTCCGCGTCGCAAGCGGGGATTCG
>JANQKH010000516.1 GCA_028281215.1 Phycisphaeraceae bacterium
ATCGCATCCGATCGCAAGCCATGAGCGAGCATAATGAGGAGGTTTCGACGTGCCATCAAACAAACTCACTTTCTCGGCGCTGCGCTGAACCCAACTGTGGTCCGCACGGCTTGCCGTCGAAATCGTCCCGGTCATCTGCAAGCCTACCCCGGAATTGCCGATCTGCTAATCTTCGGCCCAAAAATGTGATCCATGGCTCTACTTTCCATCGCTAATCTCGGCCTGTCGTTCGGTGACCGCCGCATCCTCGACGGCATCAATCTCACGCTCGCGCACGGCGAGCATGTGGGTCTTGTCGGTCGTAACGGTTGTGGCAAATCGACGCTCATGAAACTCATTGCCGGCGTCACGTCGCTCAAGCCGGACGAAGGCCAACTCCAACTGGCGCGCGGTTCAACGGTCGGCTATCTCACGCAGGATCCCGACCTCGACCTGTCCCGCACGCTGCGGGAAGAAGCGGCCGCGGGATTCGAAAAATTGCGTCAACTCCACGAACAACTGGATGACCTGACGCACCGCATGAGCGAAGCCCAAGGCGACGAATTGGAACGCCTGCTCAAACAATACGAAGCTGCGGAACACGAGATGCACGCTGCCGGCGGATACACGGTCGACCACGAAATTGACGCCACCCTGCACGGCGTAGGCCTCGGCGATGAAACGTTTGACGTGACGGTAGGCGACCTGTCCGGCGGCCAAAAGGGCCGACTCGCGCTGGCCAAACTCCTTCTAAGCAAGCCCGATCTTCTGCTGCTGGACGAACCGACCAATCACTTGGATATCGCCGGCAGACAATGGCTCGAAGAATACCTCGCCCAATACAACGGCGCGGTGATGGTGGTCAGTCACGATCGCTGGCTGCTCGATCGCGTGGTGACGAAGATTAATGAGATTGAGCGCGGCCGCATGGTCGAGTATCCCGGCAACTACGAACAGTTCGTCGAGATCCGTAAGCAACGACAAATCACACAACAACGCGCCTACGACAAACACAACGATCAGGTGAAGCGCGAGCAACAATTCATCGATCGTTATCGAGCAGGCCAGCGTGCCAAGCAGGCAAAGGGGCGCGAAAAGCGACTAGAGCGATTCAAGGAAACCGAGGCCGTCGAGCGGCCGATCGAGATGGACGCGATGGCGCTGCGGTTTTCACCGCGCACGCGCTGCGGCGACATGGTGCTCGGCGCCGAACATCTGAGCAAGGCATATGACGACAAAGTGCTGTTCAGTGATGTGACGGTCTCGGTCAAGCGAGGTCAGCGCATCGGCGTGATCGGCCCGAACGGGGCGGGCAAATCGACGCTGATTAACTGCATGCTTGAAGAGATGGGCGCTGACGCCGGCGCAGTGCGCATGGGCACCGGCGTCGACGTCGGTCACTTTACACAGACGCACGAACACCTGGACCTTTCACGCACGGTCGTTCAATACCTTCAAACGAAAGTGGACGGGAACCTCGAACAGACCGCGCGCGATCTGGCCGGCGCGTTCCTGTTCAGCGGGCTCGATCAGGACAAACCGTTGAGCGTGCTGTCAGGCGGCGAGCGAGCCCGCGCGGTGCTGGCAGGCCTGATGACCTGCGGGCACAACCTGCTGGTTCTAGACGAGCCGTCCAACCACCTGGACATTCCCAGTGCAGAGCGTCTTGAAGAAGCATTGCGCCACTTTGCCGCGCCGGAATCGGGCACCTATTCGACCGCCGCCAACGCAAGACCCACAGGCGGCGGTACGTTGGTGCTGATCACACACGACCGTTACCTGCTGGACCACGTGGTCGATGAACTGCTGGTTCTTGACGGCCAAGGGCAAGTGAAACATTTTCTGGGCAACTACTCGGACTACCTGCGAGCCGAAACTGAAGCCCACCGCGCGGAACAGGCGCGCCTCGCCGAAGCCGCGAACGCTGCCAAACAATCATCCAAGTCCCCCACGAAAAAACCGAATCGCAAAGCGGCCGAAACACGGGCCTCCACCAATGCCGGTTCTGCCCTGTCCAAGTTGAATCAGGAAACGCTCGAACAACGCATCATGGAGTTGGAAACCGCTCTAAATAAGGTCGACCAGCAGTTGGGCGACCCGTCCGTCTACAGCGACGGCGAAAAGGTCCGGCAACTGCAAGACCGGCGAGGAGAATTGCAGGAGGAGTTGTCACCACTTGAGTTGGAATGGATGGCAAGGGCGGAGAATTCATCATGAATCGACGAATTACCTGCTCAGGCCACTGAAATCAGAACACAGATGGCAAATCAAACTTGGAAACCAACATTCGACCTTTCGCCCCGTCGGTGGTGTCCCCAATGTCGAAGAATCATGCAATAACCCTCAGACAGGATGCTGGATCGCTCGGCACAGCCGGCTCGGCAAACTGTTTTGAACACCATAGGCCCAGAGCCGCCCAATGGAGACCGACATGTTTCGTTCCACTTTGATCGCGTTGCCCCTGATCGCCGTGATGGCGTTGACAGCCGAGGCCCAACCGTTTCGCGGCGGCCCGCCACAACGATTTGGTCCGCCCTCGTCATCCAACTTTCAACGTGGCCCGCAACGGGGTCCACAACAGATGCAACGCGGCTCTTTTCAACAGATGCGACAGATGCAAATGCAGCGCCGCATGCAGATGATGAAACAAATGCAACAACGCGCCCAACATTGGCGGCAACACGGCCGGCACATGCCACAACGTGGCATGCAA
>JANQKH010000566.1 GCA_028281215.1 Phycisphaeraceae bacterium
TAAAACCCATCGAGATCCCACACGCCGTGGTAGTAGATGTATTTGAATCGGTCACCGCGAATCGCGAACAGCGTCGGCGTCGCGGGGAAGTTCCACTCCCAGTGGTATTCGTACAAAATGTGCTTGCGCCAATCGTTGATGTCTTTGCCTTGCAGCATCGGCGCGAAGGATCGGCCGTCAAACTTTGCGGACTTCGGTACATCGACGCCGCACGCTTCCATCACCGTCGCGGCGATGTCGATGTTGAGCACCATGTGGTCGACTTTCGTTCCCGCTTTGATCATGCCTGGAGCGTAAGCGATCATCGGCACACGAATGGATTCCTCGAACGCATCACGCTTGTCATAAAAGCCGTGTTCGCCGTGCGCGAAGCCGTTGTCGCCCATGTAGATCACGAGGGTGTTTTTGTCGAGGCCGGTTTGTTGCAGGAAGTCGAGCAGTCGGCCGATGTTTTCATCCAGGCTGTGCACCGCTTCGCAGTAACGATGGTAGAACGCATCGAAGTTCGGCACAGGGTCTTTGTCAAACGGACCGGTCTGCATGTGATCGATGCCGTGGATCGAGTAACGTCGTTCGCGAATCCAGCGCGACTGGGTTTGATAGTTGCGTTCGGTGTTGGCGAACGTTTCGGGATAGTCGATTTTCTTGCCGTTGTATTTGCCGTGGTGCCGCTTCGCCGGCAGGAAGGGATAGTGCACCGCCTTGTAACCGACCTGCATGTAGAACGACTTGTTCTTGTTGCGGCCGTTCTTGAGCCAGTCGATCGCGAGCTTCGTCAGCACATCGGCGTTGTAACCTTTGAACTTCTTGCGCATGCCGTTGATGTTGATCTCCGGGTCGAAGTAAACGCCCTGCCCCTTGAAACTCGCCCAGTGATCGAAGCCCGGCCGCGGCTCATCGTTGTCATGCCCCATGTGCCACTTGCCGACGTACGCCGTCTCATAACCTGCCTTCTGCAAGTACGACGGAAAGAACACCGTCCCCTTCGGCACGGCACGCTGGTTGTCCACGACTTTGTGACGATGCATGTACTGTCCCGTCAGGATTGACGCCCGGCTTGGCGAACATAGCGACGTGGTAACGAACGCATTTCGCAGATGCGCCCCGCCTTTCGCAAGGCGATCGAGGTTCGGTGTCTCCAGGAAATCAGGCGACTCCTCCATGAACGACATGAAGTCGTAGCGATGGTCGTCGGACAGGATAAGAATGACGTTGGGCTGATCGGCAGACAGCGCCACGCCGGCGCCGGTGCTGATCAAGACAAACATCGAAGCAAACATCAACAGAAAACAGGGCTTGAATTTCATGGCACTAGCGTATCGGGCAATGTGCGTGCGACCAAACTTCGGACGTGCCTGGCCAAATTCGTTCAAGTAACCTTCAGGTCGCAACACATAGCGCACTACAATGCGACCACGGCCGATCGCGAATGCCGCGTTGCCGCGAACCGATTAATCAACCTCATGCCCCACCGCAAGCCCACCTCGTTCCACCTTGTCGTCTACCTCGCCTGGCTTGCGCTTACCGGTTCGGCCCACGCGGTTCGGCCGGCGAAAGTGTTTTCCGATCACATGGTGTTGCAGCGTGATCGCGTGGTCCCCATCTGGGGTTTCGCCGACGCCGGCACGACGGTCGACGTGCAGTTCGCGCAGCAGCGCGTCAAAGCCAAATCCGACGCAACTGGTCAATGGACCGTGCAATTGCAACCGTTGAAAGCCGACGCCAAAGGCAAACAACTGATCATTGAATCCGGTGATGAGTGCGTGGTGATTCGCGATGTGCTGGTCGGCGAAGTCTGGTTCGCCGGCGGGCAGTCGAACATGGCATACACGGCCGGTCAAATGGCCAAACGTGTACCCCAAGGCAAAGTGATGCTGGCCGCAGCCGACCTGCCGGCGATTCGGTTCCGCAAGATCAATGAATCGAATCACCCGTCTCCGCAACGTGATCTGACGCGCGGGCAGTGGCAGATCTGCACGCCTGCGTCGGCGGCGCGACATTCGGCTGTGGCGTTTGTATTCGCGCGACGGCTGCACCTGACGTTGAACGTGCCGG
>JANQKH010000684.1 GCA_028281215.1 Phycisphaeraceae bacterium
AAAAGCGCCTCCGAGTTGGCGTCGCGATACATCCTGTTGGGGCAGCATGACGCGGCGCGGCAGGTGTTGAACAAGGCGATCGCCAAATACGACGCGAAGCAAATTGCCAAAAGCGGAGAAAAAGCCAAACAGGTCGCCCTGGCAGACGCCTACCTTCAGTTGTCCCGCGCCTCGATCGGCAACCGGGATGAGCAGGTGAAGTTCGCCACGCTCGCCTACTACCTCAACCCGTCCGTGGGCTTCGGCAAGCAGATCGCCCGGATCATCGCCCCGGAGAAGTTCGACCGCCCGGATGGCCGGTTCGACAACAACTTCCGCGAAGCCACGCTGAGGCGATTGCGAAAGGAACGGCAAGCCTGGTTGAGTGAATAGCTTGCCGAAGCACCAGCCGACTAAGCCGACCATCCTTGCCCGCACACAATTCGGTAAAATGGCCCTCTCACCCATTGACGAGGTGCCATCATGATCAAAACCGCCAAGCGTGAGCGTCAGCCTGTGTTTCGTGTGCAGCAGGTTCGCAGTCAGGTCGAGTTCAGTCCGTTCGGCGAATTTCGAGCGGAGGAGAGTTGGACGCCTCCGGTGAATCTCTATCAGGTCGACGGCGCGATTGTCGTTTGTGTGGATCTCGCTGGGGTTGATCGTCGGCAGATCGACCTTCGCATCGTGCCGGGAAAACTGACCATCAGCGGGACACGTCTAGCTCCCACGCCCGACCGCGCCGCGTCGAAGGGCATGCGGATCGTGTCCATGGAAATTGATCACGGCAAGTTCAGCCGCACGATCACGATTCCGGATGCCGTGGACATCGAGCGAAGTGAGTCGGAGTACCGTGACGGATTGCTGTGGATCGATTTGCCGCTCAATCGCCGCTGAATCGCTCGCGCCTAGAATGGCGTGCCAGGGAGGAGCCTGAACCTAACGATTGAATGAGGACCGCTTTGAAGTTCATGTTTGCAAGCGAAAATCCAGACCCGGTTGACATCATCGGAGCGGATGACATCGATATCGACGCGGATGAACCATCCATTCCGGACGTGCTGCCGATCCTGCCGCTGCGGGCGACGGTGGTGTTCCCCGGCACGATCATGCCGTTAGGGGTCGGCCGACCCAGCAGTCGAACGTTGCTCGATGAATCATTGCCGCAATCCAAATTGATCGGCGTCGTCACCCAGCACGACGAAGAAGAGGATGCGCCCAAAGCCGGTGGTCTCTACAAGGTGGGCACGGTTGTCAACGTCTTGAAACTGATTCGCCAGCCCGATGAAAGTGTTTCGATCATTGTGCACGGCCTCGAACGTTTTCGCATCAACCGCATGGTGCAACGCAAGCCGTTCTTCCGCGCCTCCATTCATCGCATTACCGAAACGCAAGGGCGCGGTAAAAACTTCAAAGCCGGCATCGCCCAACTGCGCGATCAGGCGCGGGAACTGATCGAATTGTCGCCCGCCGCACCTGAACAGGCGCTGACGGTGTTGATGAACATCGATGAGCCGGGCAACCTCGCCGACTTTCTCGCCGCGAATCTGAATCTCACCATCGAACAGCAACAGGACTTGCTCGAAGAACGCAACGTGCCTCGGCGGGTGCGGGCGGTGCATCAGTTCGTTTCCAGCCAACTCGAAATCGCCCGGCTCCAACAGAAGATTCAGGAAGATGTGGAGTCGACGATTTCCGAATCGCAACGCCGCATGTTCCTGCGCGAACAGGTCCGCGCCATTCAGAAAGAACTGGGCGAAGGCGAGGACGGCGAAGACCGCGTGATCAATGACCTGCGGCAACGGCTCGAAGAAGCACAGCCGCCTGAGAAGGTGATGTTTGAAGCACAGCGGGACTTGGAACGCCTCGCCATGATCCCCGCCGCCAGTCCGGAATATTCGCTTATCGTCACCTACGTCGAACTCATCGCGGACCTGCCGTGGAACAAGACGAGCGAAGACCACGACGATCTGGAAGAAGCGAGGCGCATCCTCGACCGCGATCACTTCGGCCTCGAAAAGGTAAAAAAACGCATCGTCGAATACCTCGCGGTGCGCAAGCTGAACCCCAGTCGAACCGGGCCGATTCTCTGTCTGGTCGGACCGCCTGGGGTGGGCAAGACGAGTCTGGGGCAGTCCGTTGCCGATGCGCTGGGTCGTGAGTTTGTGCGCTTGAGCCTCGGCGGCATTCGCGATGAGGCGGAGATTCGAGGCCATCGGCGCACTTACATCGGCGCGATGCCCGGCCGAATCATCCAGGAACTGCGCCGCGCGGGCACGAACAATCCCGTGCTCATGTTGGATGAAGTCGACAAACTCGGCGCCGATTTTCGCGGTGACCCCGCCAGCGCCTTGCTTGAAGTGCTCGACCCGCGGCAGAACAAAGCGTTTGTCGATCGCTACCTGGATGTGCCGTTCGACTTGTCGCAGGTGATGTTCATTGCCACGGCGAATTACATGGGCACCGTACCGCCGGCGTTGCACGATCGCATGGAAGTGATCGAACTGCCCGGGTACACCGACAACGATAAACTTCAGATCGCCAAGCGCTACCTCGTGCCACGGCAACTGAAAGAACACGGTTTGAAAAAGACGCAGGTCAAATGGCAGGTCGATGGCATCCGTAAGGTGATCAATGATTACACGCGCGAGGCCGGCGTGCGTGAACTGGAACGACAGATCGGCGCGGTCTGCCGCGGCATTGCCGCGGAGGTGGCGTCGCTGAAGCGAAAGAGCAAGCGTGTGTGGAATGTAGACGCCGATCGCGTGCGTGATCTGCTTGGTTCGGAGCGCTATTTTCGAGAGGTGGACGCCCGCACGAAAACGCCCGGTGTCGTCATCGGCCTCGCGTACACGCCGGTCGGTGGTGAAATCCTCTTCGTGGAGGCCGCGGTGTATCAGGGCAAGGGGCAGGTCACACTCACCGGTCAGATCGGCGATGTGATGAAAGAGTCGGCGTCGGCGGCGATGAGTCTGTTCAAAAGCCGCGCCGACAAACTCGGCTACGACGCCGGCCAACTCGCTGAGCAGGACGTGCACATTCACGTGCCCGCCGGCGCGGTGCCCAAAGACGGTCCCAGTGCCGGCGTCGCAATGTATACCGCCATCGCTTCCCTGCTGCTCAACAAACCGGTCAAGTCGCGCCTCGCCATGACCGGCGAAATTACCCTGCGCGGTCTGGTGCTTCCCATCGGCGGCGTCAAGGAAAAAACACTCGCCGCCTCCCGCGCGGGTATCAGAACCGTATTGCTGCCCCGGAAAAACGAACGCGATATGGAGGAGGTCGATGCGGAAGTCAAAAAGAAACTTGACTTCATCTTTGTTGACACCGTCGAAGACGTGGTGAATCACGCGCTTGGTCTCAAATCGAATGAATCGTAATGGAGCCTTCGGTGCCGCAATCCAACGGCGATCTACACGTGGTCCAGGCGGATCTGACTGACGATGTCCAGTTGAGCGACGTGGTCATGTTGATTGATCACTACGCGCGCGAGCCGCATATCAAAGGCAGCGGTTTGCCGGAAGACGTTGTCGCTTCACTGGGTGAGGGCTTACGCAACCATCCCACCACCAAAGTCTGGCTGGCGTATGACGGCAATCGAGCGGTCGGCGTGGCGGTCTGCTTCGTTGGCTTTTCCACGTTCAAGGCCAAACCTCTGCTCAACATTCATGACCTGGCCGTTCACGCCGAGGCCCGCGGACGCGGCGCGGGAACGACCTTGCTCTCATCCGTAGAACAGGCGGCCCGCA
>JANQKH010000688.1 GCA_028281215.1 Phycisphaeraceae bacterium
TCCAAACAGATGGCCATCGACACCGGCGACATGATCCTCGCCGTCTCCGACGGCATCCTTGAAGCACATCGCACACCGACCAACCAGTTCGGCCTCGACCGCGCCGTCGACGTTGTCCGTCAACACCACGAAGATGATCCGGTCGACATCGTCAACGCCCTGAACGACTCCGTCCGCGAATTCTGCAATCCATCCGTGCCACCCGACGATATGACGACGGTGGTGCTGAAGGTTGAGGCGTAACGCCTAAGAACATCAAGACGACGCAACGCCGTGATACCGGTAGCCAATGAAAAAAACGGCTCATCGCTGAGCCGTTTTTTCTTCGTTTTATTGTGTGTTCACGAACAAATTATTCCGCGTAGTCCCAGTAATCGTGGATGATGGTCGGGCCGGGGTGTTCACCGTTGGGCGGGAGCAGCCAGGTGGTTGCTTTGCCGCCTTCATGGACGCGAACGTCGATGAGGTAATCGGTGACGTTGCGCTTATCGCCGGTTTTGACGGTTTCGAGCATCTTGATACGGACGATGTCTTCGTTATCACTGACCGGTGCCATCTGCATTTCGTACCACTGGTTGTTGGCGTCTTTGACCAGGACGTTTTCGCGGGTGTATTTGATTTTGGTATAGCGTTTAGGATCAGTGCCGTAGTGCTCGCCTTCGGTCAAGCCGACGGGCGTGCAGCCTTTGACCAGTTTGCCGCCGGCGTTACCGACCATGACATCAAACAGGCCGACAAACGCGTCGCCGTCTTTGGCGACGGCTTTCTTGATACCGGTGACGAACACCTGGTTCTGCGCGTTGAGCGCTTTGCGAAGCGCTTTGAATTCATCCTTGGTCAGTTTGCCTTTGGACAGCGCGGAAACTTTCTTGTCGCTGGCGGCTTTGGCTTTAAGGTAACCCTCAGCCGTCTTGCCTTTCGTGCCTTGGAACATCGCCACACTCAGCACGACGAATTCGCCGTCTTCCAGTTTGCCTTCCCAGATGGTGATCGGGTTCTTGGGATCGGCGGCCATGACTTTCGGGCTGGCTTTGAGAGTTTTGCCTTTGGGGTGCTGCCAGCTCTTGGCTTCGCCTTTGACCACGCCGTTGATGACGAAGTAGATGTTGTCGGTCTTGCCCTCACCTGCGGTGTTGGTTTGGATACAGCGCACGGCGGGCAGGTCGATCTTGGCTTCGACGGCGGCGTGAGCGGCCGACGCGATCGACACGATCAGGCAGGCGATGACGAGGTTGAGTGTACGCATGGGTTCAACTCCTGATTTCCGTAAGTGTTTTTTCTTGAGACAGTTATCCGCCGGCTGGCGGGTCGCCGGGGAGACTGAAAACTGGGGCGAGCAGGGCATGATACCAGTTCCTCGGTCGGATTTGCAGAGATTGCATGGGTGGATGGTGGCCATGGCGGCGCGATGCCTGCGAAGAGCGCAATGTTGATTCAGGTCGCGTGCCATGGCTGGCTTGCCCAGCCGTGTGGTATGCCGCGGAGATACACGTCGGGGCAAACCAAATCCTTCACGGCTGGGCGAGCCAGCCATGGCACACGGATCGGTCAACTTTTCTTCCGATCATCAGTGCAGAAAAAAAGCCGAGGCGGGGTCGTCCGATGACCCCGCCTCAGACACGTGCGTCCGGCCCTCTCCCTCCACCGGGAGAGGATCCACGGTTCCATCACGCGTGATACGACCGGCGCGCCCGCGCAGTTTGTGGATTGCAAAGGATGCAGAGGAGCAAATGGAAAGTCGGAAGTGGGAAGTGAGGTAACGGCGTTTGATGTTTCTTCGCATCGCGTTGTCTATTATGCCGCCATGAATCCACCGCCTTACTTATTGCTTTGGGATATTGACGGCACGTTGATGCGATCGAAGGGCGCCGGCATGCGCGCGATGGCGACGGTGGCGGATCGGCTTTTCGGCGAAGGTTTTCAATGGGAAGGCGTGATCCCGGCAGGCAGTCTGGACCCGATCATTTTCGCGGAGGCGGCGGCGTTAAATCAGTTGCCGGACGCCGACGCCGCGCATGCGCAATTTGAAGACCATTACGTCAGCGAGTTGGAGAAAGAACTTCAGACCAACCTGCATCACGTGGAAGTGATGGCGGGCGTATTCGAAGTGTTGGAGTATCTTCGGAACCGATCGCTGGCTTCGCGTGACATCACGTTGGGGTTGCTCACCGGCAACTACACGCGCGCGGTGCCGGTCAAGTTAAACGCGGCCGGTATTGATACCACATGGTTTGAGATCACCGCGTTCGGTGATGAAGCGCCGACGCGACCGGACCTGGTCGCACTGGCGATGCGCAAGTATGAAACGCACCACGGTTTCGCGCCGTCGCCAGACCGGGTCGTCGTCATCGGCGACACCGCCAAGGATGTGCACTGTGCCAAGACACATGGTTGCGTGGCGTTCGCGGTATCGAACGGCGGATTCAGCATCGAAGAACTGGAGCAAGCCGGCGCGGACGTGGTGGTGGCGGATTTGTCTGATCCAACACCGTTGTTGCGGTTACTGGGGTAGGGGGAGACGGAGTGTTGAGATGGCGGTGATAACGAATCAAACACCAATCCGCCATCACTCCACTACTTCAACACTTCTCCTGCCCTACCTCCGCGCATGAAAAAAGGCGTCTCGTTGAAGAGGACGCCTTTTTTGGCTCCGAGGCGTGTTGAGGTGGGGAGAGGTTGGACGTGCCTGAAATTCGGAGCGGCACGTACCAACCGTGAACCATTCAACAGCGGGTTTACTTCTTCTTGGC
>JANQKH010000741.1 GCA_028281215.1 Phycisphaeraceae bacterium
ATCCCGGTGGCGATCGCACGGCCTGACCTGCAAATCACCTTGCTCGAAGCGACCGGCAAGAAAGCGACGTTCTTGCAATCGTGCATGGACAAAGTGCCGCTGCCGAACGTGACCGTGTTGAACACCCGCGCGGAGACAGCCGGGCAGGACCAGACGCATCGACAGAAGTACGACGCCGCGGTCTGTCGTGCGGTTGGGCCGATGAATGAACTGCTGGAATACACCTTGCCACTGGTGAAAACGGACGGCCGCGTGTTGGCCATGAAAGGGCCCAAAGCGGAAGCGGAACTACGGGACTGCGGCGACGCCATGATCCAACTCGGCGGCGGCGATGTGCAGGTGTTTGATGCGTATCCGGAAGGATTCGAGATCAACACAGTGGTGGTTGTGATCACGAAGGATCGGCCGACGCCGAAGACGTATCCGAGATTGCCGGGCGTGCCGCGGCAGAGTCCGTTGTAGGTGGCAATGTCCGGATTCAGTTCAGGTCGTTGCAATAACACACTCAATCTAGGTTGGAATGATCACAACAAAGATATAATTCGCCGTCATTGTGTTGTCTTGTGGTCACGGGGTCATCGGGTGTGTTTGAATCATGAAGCTGCGTTACTTCAAAGCGTTTTGGAACGAGTCTCGAGGTGACAAATATGATCACTGGGGAACATCTTGGTGGTTCTTTAAGGTTCACTCTGACGATTCAGTGATTGAACAGTTTGAGATTTACTCAAATGGCGTGGCGGGATGGTATGCCGATCAACATATTGAAGATGAGTATGGCGGGTTGGCAGCGGTAAGGTGGTCAGAATTTGCATCTGATACACCGGTTCAAAAAATCAGTAGGTCTGAGTTCGAAACGACACGTAATTCTTCCAACTTTATCAACACTGATACTTGACAAGTAGGGTCACCCACGACAGTAACTCACTGTTGAGGGTTCATCTCGCACGACTGTTTTTCGCCACAATCCTTTGGGCCCAACTCGGACTGATCGCCTTGATCCAATCCAGCATGCGATAATGCCGCGGCACACACAGTTCCAGTTTGGGTTTGTCGATCAGTTTGTTGATCGCCCGTGCGACCTTGTGCACGTCGATGCCGTGCTTGCGGACGGATTGGCTCATGGCGTCATACCCTTCGCCGTCAAAGAATTCGGTGACGACGATGCCGGGGTTGACGTAGTTGAAGTGCACGCCCTGGTCTGGATACTCCGCGGCGAGGCTTTGCGTCAGTGACACCATGGCGGCTTTCGCCGCGGCGTAGGTGCTGTGTCCCCATGGCCCCATCTTCGCGGCAATCGAGGCGACGTTGATGATGTGGCCGCGTTGCCGTTCGAGCATGCCGGGCAGGAAGGCGTTGATCAGCGTGACCGGTGCGAAGTAGTGAATCTGCATGAGGCCGCGATGGTCGGCGTCCGTGTGTTCTAGAAACGGCGCAAGCTTGCCAAAACCTGCATTGTTGACCAACAGATCAATCTGCGGATGGGTTTGTTCAATCTGCGCTACCACCTCAGTGGTGGTCGCTTCAGCGGCTAGATCCCCCGCGACAACAAAACTCGGCGCATGCTCTGAAAGTTCAGCCGCCAGCGTCTCCAACTTGTCCTTCCGCCGCGCGAGCAACACCGTTTCATAACCGCGCTGTGCCACCAGCTTCGCCAGTTCGTAACCGATCCCGCTCGATGCGCCGGTAATCAGCGCTTTCTTCCGTGTGTTGTTCGTCGCGTCGTGCATCGTGGCCGAGTGTAGCACCTCCCGGCTATGATGACGACATGCAATACAGGTACGGCGAATATGACGGCCATCCGTTCCCCACGCAGGACAGTCTGTTTCCGTCGCCGGAGATCGTCAATTTCATTCTCCAGTACGGTGACGAAGCGATGGACGCCATGGAGAACATGGACGATGAGGTCTATCAGCAGTATGTGCAGGCGATGATCGATGCCGGTTTGCTGGAGGAAGATCCGGAGACGGGCAAATTGCGCATGACGCCGCGCATGGTGCGCGGGATTGAGCACCGCGCGTTGCTCGACATTTTTCACGGGCTCGATCGCGGCGTGAAGGAAGGGCACACATCGGAGCACGCGGGGCGGGGTGATGAACGGGTCGAGGGGACGCGGCCGTACCAGTTCGGCGATCCGGTCAGCGAACTCGATGTGCACGCGACTATGCGGAATGCCCTTCGCCGGCAGGTTGCGGAAGCTCAAAGCGAGCCGCCGTTTCTTCCGTTGCACGTCACGATGGACGACTTCGAGTTGCATCACACCGAAAGCCAGACCGATGTGGCAATGTGCATTCTGATCGATATGTCGGGTTCGATGATGCGGTGGGGACGATTTTTTCAAGCCAAGCGGGTGGCGCTGGGGATGTCGGCCCTGATGCGTCGGCACTTTCCGCAGGACACGGTGGATTACGCCGGCTTCTATTCGCTGGCGACGCCGATCCGCGAAAGCGATTTGCCGCTGGTCATGCCCAAGCCGGTGAGTTTGTATGACCCAGTGGTGCGGTTGCGCATGCCGTTGGAACAGGCGCAACAGAAGGAGGACCGCCTGCCGTTGCACTTTACGAATCTGCAACTCGGCTTGCGCACCGCGAGGCAACTGCTCAGCCGGCGCGGCGCTGCGAATAAGCAGATATTCATCATCACCGACGGCCAACCCACTGCGCATGTCGACGCCAATCCACACACCGGTGAAGAGATGCTGTACTTGCTCTATCCGCCGACGGAGGAGACGAGTACGATCACACTCAAAGAGGCGCTCCGTTGCCAGCAGCAAGGCATCGGCATCTCCACCTTCGCGCTGGTCGAAGATTACTACGGCATGGACTGGGTCGGCTTCATCGATCAACTGACCCGATTGACGCGCGGCACGGCGTTCTACTGCTCAAGCGATGATCTGAGTTCCACCGTGATCGAAAGTTATCTGAACGGGAAACGCAAAAAGAGCTTTATCAAATAACGTTTAACGGGGATGGAAGAACGCTGCTCGACCGGCACGCACGTTGAAGCGAACGCGGCGATCTGCGTCGCCGCTAAACTGAATGGATGAAAACCACCGACACCAAACTCTGCATCCAACCCTTCTGCCTTGGTGACTGGCAAACGAATTGTTATGTGGTGCATCCAGTCGTGGGCAAGGGCAATGAATCGCTGACATCGGAGTCTACCCCTACGCCTTGCTGGATTGTCGATGCAGGATTCGATCCTGATGATTTGATCGATTACGTCAAAGACAACCATCTCGAACCGCAAGCCGTGCTGATGACGCACGCGCACGTCGATCACATCGCCGGGCTCAATGCCGTGCGTGATGCGTTCCCCGATGTGCCGATTCTGATCCACGGCGACGAGTCCGAATTCCTCACCGACACGATGCTGAATCTTTCTGCGATGACGCCGTTCCCGACCGTGGCGCCCGAAGCGACGGACACGCTCGCGCACGAACAAACGTTGCAACTCGGCGAATTCACCTGCGAAGTCCGCCACACGCCCGGCCACAGCCCCGGCGGCGTGGCGTTCTGTTTTCACGACAAGAAACTTGCCATTGTGGGTGATACGCTGTTCGCCGGCAGCGTCGGTCGCACGGATTTTCCCACGTCGAATCCCGAGGCGATGTTCACGAGTATCCGCGAACAGTTGTTGACCTTGCCGGATGAGACCCAAGTGTTGCCCGGACACGGGCCGGTGACAACGGTGGGGCAAGAGCGGGAGACGAATCCGTTTTTACAGTGAATTGAGGAATGTCTGCCCCACTGATATCTAGAGCAAACCAACCGCACATCTAGCGCCCGATCGGATTTGTTGCTACGCTTTG
>JANQKH010000783.1 GCA_028281215.1 Phycisphaeraceae bacterium
CGTCCAATGGTCCGCCGAAAGATCGGTTGGGATCGTTGTAAATCAAGCGTATGGGAATCTCTTCAATGCGCAGCTTGTGCGCGGCTGCCTGCACCCAGAATTGCAGCGGAAACGCGTAGCCTCGCTCGTTCAGTTTCAGCTTCTTGATCGCGGATGTGCGGTACGCCTTGAAACCGCAAAACGCATCGGTCAGTCGCAGGCCGAGGGTGGTGTTCACCAGTTCGGTGATCGTCGCGTTGATCGCCCGGCGATCGCGCGGCGGGGACTGACCGTTGTCAGACAGTGAGGAACTCGCGTCATGGTGAAAGTAGCGACTGCCGCTGACCACGTCGGCGTCGTCGCGCTCAATCGCATCGAAGAATGAAGGTAGCGACGCCGGCTCGTGTTGTTCGTCGCAGTCCATCGTGATGAGCCAGTCAAAGTTGTAACACTGCACCCATCGAAACGCATCGATCAGTGATCGGCCGTATCCAAGATTCCGCGCGTGACGAATCGCGTCCACCGGCTGTTGGGCGACGAGCATCGGTGTCTGATCCGTTGACCCGTCGTCAATCACGAGCACATCATCCGCGTACCGTCGCACTTCCTTCAGCACGTTCGTGACATACTTTTGCTCGTTGTAAACCGGAATCGCGATCAACGTTCGCATCATGCTTGCTCCATGCGGATGGGGGCAACGAAAGGGACCGAACCATCATAGGCATGCGGTCTGCCTAGAGTTGGATGTTCCACGTCACCGGCGGTTACACGCGGCCTTCAATGTACGCGCGGCGGCGTTTTTCCGGCAATCGCTCAATCGCATATCGCAACATTGTCCGCGGCATGCGGCCGTAACGCGGCTTGAGAAACGTTTCCAACTCGGTGACATCGCGATTACCCATTTCCCGAAGCATCCAGCCGACCGCTTTGTGAATCAGATCCTCGTTGTCCTCCAACAGTGTGTCCGCCAGACGCAACGTGTCTGCGAAGTCATCCCGTTTGATGAACGCATACGTCGCGACCATAGCGATCCGACGCCGCCACAACGACCTTGCCTTCGCCCAGCGATCAAGCCGCGATCGGCTGCGGTCCAGCAGATACTCGCCCGCAATGTGATGCGCCGAACTGTCCACCAGATCCCAGTGGTTCACGTGATCGATCCGCTTGACATAAAGATCGAAGACGGCCTTGCGGTGCGCCGGGTCGCGCGACTTCATGTGATGGATCAGAATGAACAACGTGCAGAGGCGGTGTTCGTGGACCTCCGATTGAATCAGACGATCGCATTGTGACAACGGCAACTCGTGAAACGTCTTGGCGACGCGACGCGTGTCCGGCACGCGCACGCCGAGAAACACATCGCCCTCGGCGTATTCGCCCGGCCCGGTCTTCAGGAAGCTCGCCGCACGCTCGGCATATCCCGCCTCGCCGTGCTTCGCCAGCGCTGCCTTCACCTGCTTCGCGGTCATCAGTCGAGTTCCTTGATGCGAATGTTCCGCCATGCGACCTGGTACGGTCCGGTTTTCCGTTTGATGCTGTGTACCTGCAAGCCGATGAAGCCTTTCGGGTGCGATTCGTAAATCTTCTCGTGCGTCAGGTCGGCAACCTTGTGGCCGTTGATCCACGTTTGAATGCGCGGTCCCTTGGCGACGACGCGGTAGGCATTCCATTCGCCGTTCTTGAAGTGCGTGTGTGTGTTGATGCTCTTGTCCGGGTTCGTCGGTTCCCGAGAGAGCCAGCCGAGGCCGGTCGCTTCACCGTAGATGAATCCAGATTGACCGGGGCTGCCTTCGATCTCCACCTGCGGACCGTTGACCCGGCCTTTGGCGTTCGGCGTACCGTCCTTGTTCGGTTTGGTCGACGAGCGAATCTGCACGCCGGAGTTCAGTCGGCCGTCGCACTTGACCTCGAAGCGCAGTTCAAAGTTGCCGTACTGTTTGTCGGAGCAAAGGAACGAGTTCGGGCTGCCTTCATTCGTTGTGCCGACAATGGCGCCGCCTTCGATGATCGCGTCCAGGATGACTACATACGTTGCCGTCCCGTTGCGCTGCGTCCAGCCTTGAAGTGATGTGCCGTCGAACATGGAAGTGAATCCTGCTTCGTCTTCATTGGCGGCGGTTTTCTCCGCGGCGGCTTTTTCCGTAGCGTCAAACGGTATCGCCGCAATCACCAGCAGGGCGGCGGTCAACGTGCTGAACCATTTCATGTCATGCTCCTCGTGATGGATTGATGTTTGTTTCCGGGCGTCGCATTGTAATGCAAGGATGATTGGCGATGCACGAATGGATCCAATCGCCCGCACAGCGGGATAATTTGGCCATGACGGTTCGTTGCATCGCACTTACCATGTTCCCATGGAAGGCATTACCCAAGCCACGCTCGGCGCCGTCGCTGCCCAGGCATGTTTCGGCCGCAAACTCCCCCGCACCGCATGGTTAATCGGCGTCGCCGGCGGGCTGCTGCCTGACATCGACGTCCTCTTTCGTCGCGGTGCGACCGACGCCCTCGCCGGCCTGCTCACACATCGCCACTTCACACATTCGCTGATCATGATTCCGGTCATCGCGCTGGTTGCTGCGCTGCCGTTCATCTGGTTCAAGGGCTATCGCGGAAACCGCCGCTTCGTGTACGCTGCCGCCTTCGCCGGCGCACTGACCCATGCCCCGCTCGATGCCTGCACCAACTACGGCACGTTACTCTACTGGCCGTTCACCGAATACCGCGAATCGTGGGACGCCATCAGTTTCATCGATCCGTTCTTCACCATTCCGCTGCTGTTGCTCGTGCTGACCGCCATGATCTTGCGCAAGGCAGGTCCGGCGCGCGTCGCCTTGGTTTACGCCTTCGTCTACATCGGGTTGGGCTTTTACCAGCATCATCGCGCGATTGATGTGCAGCACCAGCTCGCCGCCATGCGAGGCCACAACATCGAAAAAGGCAAAGCCGTGCCGCAGTTGTTGTCCAACCAACTTTGGACATCGGTCTACATCGCCGACGGCCGAATCCACGCCGACATGGTGCGCCTGCCTCTGTTCGGCGAACCTGAAATCGACGTCGGTGGATCCGTTCAACACGTCACGACCAGTGATCTGCAAGCACTCGGCATCAGCGACCCCCAACGGCTCAAAGTGTTCCACGACTTTGCCTGGTTCACCGATGGATTCACCGCGTTTCATCCGGACTCCGATCGATACGTGATCGACATGCGGTTCTGCATCGACCCCAACACCATGGAAACCTTGTGGGGCGTCGACCTGGGCGACGTGCCCAACCGTCAAGGCAAACGTTTCGTCTTCCTCGGGCGCGGCCTGCGGTCCGAACGATTCGAAAAGATCTGGGCTGTCATCCAAGGCAAAGCCGGCGACTTCACAACACTGGCTAATCTCAAAGCGCCCCTAACGCCCTGACCACTTCTCCTGAATGGGTCTGCTTTCCATTTTCCATGATCGCACGTTTCTTGAATGCCACCTTTCGTTCAAACGCCAGCCCCGTCGGCATTGCAACTTCATGCCCGAACAGCAATCCGCCGCTGATGTACGTGACGAATTCATTCCAACCGCGGTAATCACACAACGAAAAACCCTTAACCCGCCAGCAATGGCGACACGCGAACGAGCGCAATCCCAGGAACGAACTGTTCTGTCCCGGCAACCATTCACCACTCAAGCCAGAACCAGTCCCTTCCTCTTGCCGCTCGCGGCCAAGCGCACCTTGCTCCCCATCCGCGCCGCCTCTTGCCGACAAATCAATCCCCTCACCATCCAGAAAATGTGAAATGCCATAGATCGGCAGCGGCGCGTACAACACATCCACCCGCCGCCCGCAAGGCCGCAACGCGAACGTCCGACCATCCTGCTCCATCATCGGCCGACGCTGTTCTTCCCATTCGGTCGCCGGTTCGCGATCAACGATTTCACGTTGTTCGGCCGTCAGCGATTCGATCGGCGCCCACCGCCCCGGACACGCCCAATTCCAACCGCGAAAGCGCACCTTATCCCCATAAGGTCGCCAACGTGGCAAACGTTTCACATTCATCAGATAATTTTTGGGAATCCGCTTCGACAGCGACCGCCACATTGATCCCCACACCGCATGCGGCGGCCGCCCGCGCACATGACCGGGATCCAACTCGCCCACCGTCCACACGATCGGCACATCCACACCGGAATGCCCGTAAGGCATCGCGCATTCATACCGCACATGCAACGGCGAACCCGGCACATGAATCGGCCGCCAACGCTCCGGCGCCTGCTCCGCCCGCGCCGCCTTGCTCCGTCCCGGCCGCACCGGCAACCAATGTCGAAGTCCCTCGCAATGCTTGCCCAATATCGCTGCCGCCTCTTTTAACTTCACGCCCGGCCATGGAATCGACACCGGCGCACACAACCGCCGAACCGCCGCGCCGTCAATCAGCACTTCATGTTCGATGCCCATCTCCACTTCATCCTCACGTGCGACAACGCCAAACTGCTCGGTCAATCGCGTATCCGCCGCCCGCAACGCCACACACCACGCCCGCGGTGGACAAGAAAATGTCTTCGACCACTGCCGCCGCGCCCGCTTCACGGCTTCGGTCCGATCCCGCCGACACTTTGCGGTGATCCGATGCCACGCGTCAATCAGATTGCGATCCAGTTCATCCATCAGACGTGCCTCCGGTGAGAGGTGGTGAATCAATTAATTATAGTAAAATGTTAGGATTCATGCAAACCGGTCAATGGGGTTGGGATGTTCGTGGTTTTGGGAACGACGGCCGCTTGCGGCTTAGCCAACAACATATCTCGCAACCCCAACAACCCGACATTCCAATTCAACCCCCACGCAACAATCTCATACACTATTCAAAGAATTGGCGGGAGTGACCATGGCCGTTTCAAAATGGGGTAAACATCTCGGACGATTGGTATTGGGTGTCGGGAGCCTGGTCCCGGGGTTGAATATCGCCATCAAAATGGTCGAGGATGCGGCCAAAGATGAATTGTCCGCCCAGGAACGAGACCAATTGCTCGCCGCCATTAGGCGTATTCAAACGAAGGTCGACAGGCTTGAAAACCTCTTGGAAGGTGCCGATGAATTAGACCAGACTGATGTCATTCAACACGCAGTCAAGGCACTGGAACAACTAAGGGAAGATGCCAGTGACGCCGCCGTGGCGGCAGTGGACGCCGCCGTGGATGCAGCAGTCGAAAGCCACGGCATCACCTTTGATGAGTTCGAAGCCGACCCGGATGCCGCCGTGATGCGATTGATCGCGGCGCTAAAACCGCATTGGCCCCTGCACGCGGTGGATGTGTCCTCGATGGCCGTCGTCAAAAACTTTACCGGTCGCGCACTTGAACTCAAACAACTCCGCGCTGCGATCAGGAACGGTAAATCGGTTATCACCCTGACCGGCCTCGGCGGCCAGGGCAAGAGTTCGGTCATCGGTCGATGGTACCAACGCGACCGCAAAAAGTTGGCTGACCGCGCCGTCTTCTGGTATCGGCCGTACGAAGCGGGCAATACGTACGTCCGTTTCCTGACCGACATCCTGCCTTACTTTCTGCCCGGCGTGGACCCGCGT
>JANQKH010000876.1 GCA_028281215.1 Phycisphaeraceae bacterium
AGTATCACCCCGACGTGAAATGGCTGAAGAAGTTCCGCCACGATCCACGCCTGGTTAAGCACGTGCACATCCCGCGCGCCAAGTCACTGATCAACCGCGGCACGTGGGCGAAGCATCCATACGTGGTGCTGCACGAGTTGGCACATGCGTATCACGACCAGGTGCTGGGCTTTGAAAACAAAGAAGTTAACGCGGCGTGGAAGAACGCCATGGACAAAGGGCTCTATGACAAGGTGTTGCTGTACACCGGCCGCAAGAACGTGAGACACTACGCAACCACCAACCCGAAGGAATACTTCGCCGAATCCACCGAGGCGTACTTCGGCATGAACGACTTCTACCCCTTCGTCCGCGCAGAACTGAAGGAGCATGATCCGGTGATGTTCAAGTTGTTGGAGAAGGTGTGGGGGAAAATTTGAGAGAACGGACCGCAGATGATCACGAACTGACTCGGATGTTTGTCGAGATCGTGTTCTTCTTGCAGTATTGCCGCTTACTTTCGCCTCTTTCGCAACTCCGCGGCCCCCAATCCCAGAACGCCGACAAGCACACCCGCGCCGCCGCCGATGGCTGCGCGGGTCACAAAACTGCTCGACGATTCCTTTTCCAACACACGATCCGCCGTGCGTCGGGTGCGATAATCGGTGCTGCCCATTGCAAAGTAAGGCCATAATCCAACGATCGCCCCACCAACAATTGCCAATACCACCAAGACACTCAGGTATGAGGCCAGCTTCGTTGTTGCGCTCGGCTTTGGATCCGAACCCATTTTATGCACACGGTCCCAAGGATTTGACACGGCGATTTCCCGTTGATGGTGAGGGAGCAGGAAAAGAAATTACCACATCGATCATAAAACAAACTTACTCAAATCCTCGTCCTCCACAATCCCCGCGACCTGGGTGCGGACGAAGTCGCCGGTGATTTCCATTTTCTTTTCACCCGCTTCCACGCGTTCGGGGGCGTCGAAGTTGATTTCCTCGAACACTTTTTCCACGATGGTCATCAGTCGGCGGGCGCCGATGTTTTCCAGTGTCGCATTCGCTTGGGCGGCGAGGTCGGCGATGGCGTCAATGGCGGTGTTGTCGAATTCGATCTCCAAACCTTCCACACCGAGCAATGCCTGTTGCTGTTTGGTCAGTGCGTTGTGCGGCTCGGTGAGGATGCGGATGAACTCGTCTTTACCGAGCGAGCCGAGCTCGACGCGGATGGGGAACCGCCCTTGCAGTTCGGGCATCAGGTCGCTGACAGCGGACACATGAAACGCGCCTGCGGCGACGAAAAGAATGTGATCGGTATGCACCACGCCATGCCGGGTGTTGACCGTCGAACCTTCCACGATCGGCAGCAGGTCGCGCTGCACGCCTTCACGTGAAACGTCCGGCCCTTTGCCGCCGGCTTGCGAACTGATCGCGATCTTGTCGATTTCATCGAGGAAAATAATGCCGCTCTGCTCCGTGCGATAAATCGCTTCGCTGACAATTTTTTCCTTGTCGAGCAGCGCATCGGTTTCCTGTTCAATCAGAATGCGCCGCGCTTCCTTCACCCTCGTGCGCAGCGTCTGCGACTGTTCGGGCAACATTTTCTCGAACATATTCGCCATGTCCGGGTCCATCTGGTCGAGGCCCATGTTGGCGAACATGACCTGTGTCTGCGGCCGACGGGTGATGTTTAGTTCCACCTCGCGGTCGTCCAGTTTGCCGGCGAGCACTTGTTCTTTGAGGCGGTTGCGTGTGCGTTCATATTGCTCGCCTGACTCCTCTTCGGTGACGTACCCGCCTGACGAGGGATTGAACGCGCTGGGCGGCGTGGGCAAAAGCAGATCGACAATGCGTTCGTTGGCTTCGTCGGTCGCCTTGGCTTCGACTTCCTTGGCCATCTCTTCACGGACAAGCGACATCGCCTGATCGAGCAGGTCTCGGATCATCGATTCAACGTCGCGACCGTGGTAGCCGACTTCGGTGAATTTGCTGGCTTCGATCTTGATGAACGGTGCACCGGTCAGCGTGGCGAGTCGGCGGGCGATTTCAGTTTTACCGACGCCGGTCGGGCCGATCATGATGATGTTCTTTGGATAGACCTCACGGGCCATCTCGTCGGACAGTTGCTGTCGACGCCAACGGTTGCGAATGGCGACGGCGACGGCGCGCTTGGCGTCAGCCTGTCCGATGATGTAACGGTCGAGCTGCTCGACGATCTGTTTGGGGGTCAGATTTTCCATGGGTGGGGGATTGTAGTGGGCAAGCAGCAGAAAGACAGTCCGGCCTCACGTCTTTCCCATCGTTGCGACTGAGCGTGACGCGCGTTACCGTTTCGCCTCACTGAATCAGGGAGTCGCCACATGGGACGTGTGTTAATCATCGGCGCCGGCGGGGTGGGCAATGTGGTGGCGCACAAGTGTGCGATGGCGCCACAGATATTTGAGCATATCTGCCTTGCCTCACGGACGAAATCGAAGTGCGACGCGATCGCTGCGGATGTCAAAGCGGTCACCGGCCGGGATATCGAAACCGCGCAGGTCGATGCGGACAACGTCGCTGAGACTGTTTCGTTGATCAAACATCAGAAACCCGATCTGCTGCTCAACGTCGCCCTGCCGTACCAGGATTTGCACCTGATGGACGCCTGCCTTGAAACCGGCATCGATTATCTCGACACTGCCAACTACGAACCCATCGACGAAGCGAAATTCGAGTATTCGTGGCAATGGGCATATCACGATCGCTTCAAGGACGCCGGCCTCATGGCGTTGCTCGGCAGCGGGTTTGATCCCGGTGTCACGAACGTCTACTGCGCCTACGCGGCCAAACATCTGTTCGATGCAATTCACACCGTCGATATTGTCGACTGCAACGGCGGTGATCACGGTAAAGCGTTTGCGACCAATTTCAATCCGGAAATCAACATCCGTGAGATCACGCAGCGCGGCCGATACTTCGAAGATGGCCAGTGGCATGAAACCGATCCGCTTAGCGTGCACCAGACGTTCGACTTCCCTGGCGTCGGACCGCGCGAGATGTACCTGCTGTTTCACGAAGAGATGGAATCACTGGTCAAACATATCCCCGGCATCCAACGCATGCGCTTCTGGATGACGTTCGGGCAGGAATACCTCACGCACTTGCGCGTGCTGCAAAACGTTGGCATGACGCGTATCGATCCTGTCATGTACGAAGGCCGTGAGGTCGTGCCGATTCAGTTTCTCAAAGCCCTGCTGCCCGATCCCGGCACGCTGGGCGAAAACTACGAGGGCCTCACCTGCATCGGGTGCGTAATTGAAGGCGTCAAGAACGGCGAACACCGCCGCGTGTTCATCTACAACAACTGTGATCATGCTGTCTGCTGGAAGGAAGTCAAAGCGCAGGCAGTGTCATACACCACCGGTGTACCCGCGATGATCGGCGCGAAGATGATGATGACCAACACATGGCGCGGCGAAGGTGTGTTCAACATGGAACAACTCGACCCCGATCCGTTCATGGAAGATCTGAATGAACACGGCCTGCCGTGGCAGGTGCTCGATTGGCCGGAGTCGGTGAAGTGACGTAGAAGGTTGCCGGGTTTTCACGAAGGCCACGGAGGTGAGTGATTCGTGAAGATAAAAATGTGAATGCTCGCAGGGCAACCTGCATGCGTACGGTTTAGTGATCTGTTGAGATTCATACCGGTACATGTTGCACGAGCAATTCGGCGATCTGCACGGCGTTGAGGGCGGCGCCTTTGCGGATCTGGTCGCCGCTGACAAACAGGTCCAGACCGTAGCCGACATCCTGGGAAATATCCTGACGGATGCGGCCGACAAACACGTCATCCTGATGCGAGGCCGACAGCGGTTCAGGGTGCTGGTTGTTGGCGCGATCGTCGAGGACGGTGACGCCCGGCGCGGCGGCGAGGATGTCCCGCGCTTCGGTTTCGCTGAGCGGTTTCTCAAACGTCAGATTGATCGACTCACAATGCGCCCGCAGCACGGGCACCCGGACGCAAGTGGCGGTGACGGCGATGTCCGTGTCACCGAAAATTTTCCGCGTCTCTTTGACCATCTTGAGTTCTTCGGTGTTGTAGCCGTTGCTGGGATCGATGTCGCTGTTGTGGCTGAAGAGATTCCAGATGTATTGCCGGCCGAAGATCGGCGCGGTGATTGCTTCTTCGTTGGCCCATTGCCGCGCCTGGTTTTCCAGTTCCGCCATCGCTGCCGCGCCGGCGCCCGAGGCCGCCTGGTATGTGCTGCACACGATGCGCTTGACACTCGCGGC
>JANQKH010000012.1 GCA_028281215.1 Phycisphaeraceae bacterium
ATCACAGACGCAAATGAATTCAGTTTGAGAATAACTTCAACCTCCACACGGAGTTTCATCCATGGCAGTGACCCCCGCAAAGCTTCCGAAAAATGCCGACGAAGTCGTCGACAAGAAAAACTTCTTCAATCGCGTCGTGCCGCTTTATGAACAGGGCACAGGTGACATTGAACTCGAAGCCGACATCGATTCGGCGCGGGCAACGATTCCCGCGGCGACCGGCGGGCCGCGCGACTTCTCCTTCATCGCGCCGGAAATCCCTGAGTTCATTGCCGAGAACTGCGTCGGCTGCATGGACTGTGTGACCGAATGTCCGGACACCGCGATCCTCGGCAAAATCATTCCGAAAGAAAAACTCGAAGCTGATTTGGCCGGCATGGACGACGCCCGCCGCCAGAACATTGAGCCGGAATGGGCGCAGACGCGCAAATACTGGAACGCTCCGGAGAAGCAGGGCAAGGAGCCGGGCTACTTCGGCATCTTCATCGATCCTACCAAGTGCAAAGGTTGCGCTGAATGCGTACAGGTCTGCGATGACAATGCGCTGAAGATGATCAAGAAGACCGACACGAACATGCCGCAGTTTGCGGACAAGTTTGACTTCTTCAAGAAAGCCGGCCCAACGCCGGAAACGTACATCAACGAAAAAGTGCTCGCCGACATGATGCTGCGCGACGATGCACTGCAATACGTCGGCGGCGCCGGCTCCTGCGCCGGTTGCGGCGAAGCGACCGTGTTGCGCATGTTCGTCGCTGCCACTTGCTTCAAGTACGGCTCGGAGAATATGGGACTGATCGCCGCCACCGGTTGCAACACCGTTTACACCTCGACGTATCCGTACAACCCGTACAACCTGCCGTGGTCCAATTCGCTGTTCGAGAACGCACCGACCTATGCGATGGGCGTTCGCGCCAAGTGGGACCAGCAGGGTTGGGACAACAAGAAACTGTGGGTCATCGGCGGTGACGGTGCGATGATGGATATCGGTTTCCAATCCCTGTCGCGCATGTTCATGTCCGGCATGAACATCAACGTCATCGTGCTCGACACGCAGGTGTATTCCAACACCGGCGGGCAGGCGTCGACCGCGACGTTCATGGGGCAGAACACCAAGATGAGCGTGCACGGCAGCGCGATCGCGGGCAAGGTTGAACGACGCAAGGAGTTGGCGCAGATCGCCATGGCGCATCCGGATGTGTACGTCGCCCAGACCACCGCCGCGCATGTGAATCATTTTTACAAGGCGATCAACCGAGCCAACGAATACGACGGCCCGTCGATCATCATTACCTATACCACCTGCCAACCAGAGCACGGCGTGGGCGATCACTTGGCTGGCGAACGCGCCCGGCTTGCCGTCGATTCACGCACGTTCCCGCTGATGGAATACGACCCCGAACGCGGCGGGCTGATCAAAGACCGCCTCAGCCTCAAGGGCAATCCGAATCCGGACAAGGACTGGTACGTCAATCCGAAGACGAAGGAAACCGTCGACTTCGTCACCTTCGCCCGCGGCGAAGGCCGATTCGAGAAACACTTCGACAAGGAAGGCAATCCGTCGGGTGCCTTGGAAAAATCAAACGAAGATCGCCGACTCAACTGGCGCATGCTCCAGGAAATGGCGGGCATCGCACCGGAAGAACCCGCTGCGGAGGAATGACCATTCCAATCGGATAACCATTGACGATGGGAACACTGAAGACACCGAGTCTGGATGAGTATGTTGAGGCTTGATCAATTGAATGATCTTCTCAGTGTTCTCATCCTTCCTCATCAACCTCGGTGTTCCAATCCAAGTTGACCAGACGTGTGCAGCAAAGGAGCGACCATGTCCACAACCACTTCCGAACCTCACATCTACGACGGCGATGGTGATGCGATTATGGGATCGCATGAAGTGGGCGATCGCATCGTGTTGTTGCCCGGCACGGTGGCTGAACAGCGTGACCCGGATGCCACACAACGCATTCGCATCATGTGGGGACATCGTCTGATCGATGACCTGCTCGCCAATCGATATCACACGCTGGTGTGCGGCGTGAACGCAGTGGACAACAGCCACGGCTTCATCTCGCAACTGGCCGAACGCCTGCCGACCAGTCAATGGTGCAACGCATCGATAACGGCCCACGCGAAACATTACGTGCAACCGCGCACGGTGAGCGTGGTGAAATACGACATGGACACCGTGGAAGTGCTCGCCCTGCTTCGGCCGTCCGAGCACGATCACCTGACGTTGGACGACCTGTCGGCGGGATTCCGGATCATCACCGCGATGATCCATCGCAAGCCGCACCGGCTGCCGATCGCATCGGTGTGCTTTCTCGGTGCGAAGGCGAACCGGCTGGTGAACGACCGCGGCGAGGAGCCCAGTTTTGAGACGGTACTGCGCACCATGTACGAATCGGGCTACCGCGGCGATGCCTATCCGGCGATGTGGATGTGGCATTCAGCGCCGACCGGCGTGTACGCGCGGTATCCGTTTCCGGAGTCCATCGCGAAGATGCGCGAGGGTGGGTTTTAGGCCGCACCAATCAGAGCGCTAGGACACCCGACGTCGCCGAGTTTGTAGAAACGCAAAGCCCAAAACAGACAAGGCGACCGACGACGGTTCCGGAATCACGCTTTCAATGGTGACCTTGTAGGAATCGAGCTCACCGCCAATCGGGCCAAAGTCAATTCGGTAGTCTCCTGGCCCAAGAACCCCCGTTGGCGCGGCTATAGGAGAATCACCGCTGCCAATTCCATCATAAAGATATTCCGGTGGGTTGAACGATCTGGCGATTCCCGATGGAAAATCCGGAAAAGCCGGCCCGAATCCGAAGGCAATCATGCCATTTCCCAATCCGGAGAAATCATCAATACGGACACGAAAAGGCTCGGGCGCAGTGAAAAAGATCGAGTCGCGATTGTCGGCCCCAAGCAACGAACCAAGGATCATTGCACCGCCAGAATCAAGTGTCCCAATATTGCCGCTATTTGAACTATTGCCAACGTTTGGCAGATCGCCGTCAGTGACTTCATCGTAAATCACGACGGCGGATGCGTTAGAAACCATGAACAGTGTGGTCAAGGACAAAACCGCGAAAAACCTTCTCATGCTTGCACCTCGTGTTAAAGGGATAACTGATAACGACTCCAATTCCGGAATCGCTGAATGAAATAGGTTATCGGACATTATAGGGATGTCTTCGCCATTTACCAAAGTATGCTGTTGGCCTGTTAAGATTGGTTGACCTTCGACTTGTGGCCATATGTCAGCTTAATAGAATCAGCGGCTGGAGCTTTGAGACGGCGATCAACGCGCCGCGCCGTGTTTTCGCAACAGGGCGATCATGTCCATCCGCCCATATTCTTTCGCCAGTTTCAAGGCCGTCAGTCCCGTGCGGTTGACCGCATTCACGTCCGCCCCGCGTGTGAGCATCACGCCCGCCACGCGCGCCTGCCCCGCCTGGGCGGCGAACATCAGCGGCGTCTGCTTCTGATCGTCGCGATGATTGATGTCCGCACCCGCGGCGAGCAACACGAGAACCGTCTCGCTATGCCCATTCGCCGTGGCGGCCATCAGTGGTGACTGGCCCTGTCCGTCCGGCTCGTCGACTTTCGCGCCCTTTTCGAGCAGCAGTTTGACCACGGCGGTGTGCCCGTTCTGGGCGGCGAGCCTCAACGGCGTCGCGCCGTTCTTCGCCTTGAGGTCGACCTTCGCGCCCGCCTGTATCAGCGCCTTGAGCACGCCGGCGCTGCCGTATTCACAGACCGGATGGACCGCCGACTCGCCGCGCTGGTTGACGACGTTGGGGTCCGCCTTCGCCACGAGCAGGTTGGCAATAATCCGAGCGTCGCCGCGCTCGCACGCGATGCGCAATGCGGTATTGCCTTCGCGGTTCGTGGCGTTGATGTCAGTGTCCGCGTCATCGAGGTGTGACTTGACGGCATTGAGATCACCATCGTTCGCCGCCAGCGCTAGCGCCGGCCAACCGAGGAAATCGCTTTCCTTCGATGGTTTGTCCTGGCCGCGAAGTTGATCGTCAGCGGTGTGCCGAGCGAATAGCCGGTCGTTGCGGTAGTCGAACGTGATGCGAAACTGCTTGAGCAGTCGGCCGCCCATGATGCCGATTTGGGTTTGTGGTTGTTTGCCGATCAGTGGGGCGGCTTGCACCACACTGTGGCCGTCGAGATGACGGCGGACGCCGGTCGCGTTTCTGGTTGTGTTGTCATCGCGCGTGTTGCGATCAGCAGGATTGCGTTGAGCCGGCAACGGCAATCCTACGCGCAGCCGATCGAAGCGTGTGGCGAGCACGTAAAAGTGTTCCATCGTTGCTTCGCGCATGCGCACGCTGCCGCCGACGCCGATCGCTTCGATATCCGCTCGGCCGACAGACTCACGCAGCGCTGGATTCGCCTGAAGAAACCCTTTGTCCACATGCAGCGACGCCTGCACACCAGTGTCGAGCATGACCAGGCCTTCATGTTTCTGGTTGACCCAACCGATGATGTGCGGCCGCTTGCGGATGAACGTCAACTTCTCAATGTGCGCCTCAGCGTCGGGTTTGAACGTGTCGGGATCGTGGAACGTCAGTTCGCGCCGTTGATAGTCGATCGTGAACGGAGCCTGGTTCCAAAGGTCGTAACCGAGCACGCCGGCCAGTTTGATGCCGAGCACATCGCTCCACGCGGCAAAGTCCATCGCAAGCACGTTGCGATTGCGCAGCGATACTTCGCCGACCTTCAACACCTTGATGCGATGAATGGCGGCCTGTTGCGAGCCGCCGATGCCGATCGCCTCGGCGGCGCCGGTTTTTTCCAGTTGCAGCTTTTCGGCAACGTCATCATCAACGGCGATGTAGCTGGCGCCGGTGTCGACCATGAACCAGCCGGCGGGCTGGTCATTGATCTCGACTTTGGCGAACAACAGGTTGCCGCCGAACTTGAGCGGCACGGTGACGGACTGTTTTTCAGCGGGCCAATAGAGCAAGTTCCGTCGGGCGTCGCGGGCGTGGGCCGGATATGCCGCAGCCAACACGAGCATCGCAATCCAGAATGCTTGACGTCGAATCCATGGGCGACGGAACATGATGACATTGTAGTCGGTAGAATCGGCCCGCGATGAAAGTCAACGGCGTCACGATCGAAGATACCTTTGCCGAAGCGTTTCGCATGTGGGCGTGCCGTGTCATTGTCACGGCAATCGACGAACATTGGCTGCGCATCGCCGTCAATGAAGTGACTGGTTACGGCACCAGCGTGATCGGTTGCGATGCGGAGGCCGGCGTTGAACGTTGGGTGCCGGCTCACGAAACACCGGACGGTCGGCCGGGCGCAGCGTTGCTTTTTTTTGCCTTCAACGCCAAAGCGCTGAGCAAAGCGATGCCCAATCGTCTGGGCCAATGTCTGATGACGTGCCCGACCACGGCGGTGTACGACGGTCTGCCGCAAGCCGGTGATGTGGACGGCACGCAGCGGTTCGATTTCGGCAACGCGATTCGCTACTTCGGTGACGGACATCAAAAGAGCAAGGTCGTCGAGTTTGAGTCCGGCCGGTGCCGGCTTTGGCGCATCCCGGTGATGGACGGCGAGTTTACCGTCGCCGACACCCTCGGCGCGTGCAAAGCGATCGGCGGCGGAAACTTTCTGATCTGCGGTCGAGACCAGCGCTCGGCGCTCGACGCCGCGTCGTCCGCGGTGCAGGCGATTGCTGATCAAGCCAATGTTGTTACACCGTTTCCCGGTGGGGTGGTGCGCAGCGGATCGAAAGTCGGCTCGCAATACAAAGCGCTCTTCGCTTCGACGAATGATGCATTTTGCCCGACGCTGCGCGGCAAGGTTGGATCGCAGATTGCAGATGATGTCGGTGCGGTCTACGAGATCGTCATCAACGGCCTTGCCGAGCAGGACATTGCCTATGCCATGAAAACCGGCATCGTCGCGGCCTGTGCAGGCGACGGCGTGCTCGCGATCCATGCGGGTAACTATGGCGGCGACCTCGGTAAGTTCAAATTCCATTTGCATGAGGTTTTGGCCGACGCGGGGGACCAACTGTGACGTGGACGTTGACATGGAAAGGCATGGACGGACCGCAACCGATCGACGGCCGCGCGTTGCGACCCGATCACTTCGCCGATCTGTCGCGCGACGAACTTGCGGCGATGCCGATCAACATCGGTCGAACCACGCGGCGCCTCGCCGACCTGTTTGACATCGAAGGCGACGCGTCGGATGAACTGATCCTGCGCGACCTTCCATTGTTGGATGGTCTCGGTGCCGGCATGGAGTCGGGAAAGTTGATCGTCGAATGCAATGTCGGCGATGACCTCGCTGCATCGATGAGTGGCGGACAGATCGTGGTGCAAGGCAACGCGGGGCATCGCGTCGGTGGACCGGGCTACGGATCGCCGATCGGCATGACCGGCGGTGAGATCGCCGTGCGGGGTAACGCCGGTGATCACGTCGGCCATCTGATGCGACGGGGGCTGATCGCCATCGGCGGCGCATGCGGAAAAAGTCCGGGCTTTCGCATGCTTGCCGGCACGATTGTCATTGCACGCGGACCGCTCGATCATCCCGGTTTAGAAATGCAACGCGGCACGGTAATCGGGCTGGATGATGCGTATGCCGATGAGCCGGGCGAACATCTTTGCGAGGCCGGCGAGTTCCCTTTAAGTTCGTTGCCCGCAGTTGGTATGGTGGTCCGCCGCGCTTGCGCGTTATTAAAACACGACGCCGCGCAAGGCAACGACCAGCGCATTCGACTTTGGCACGGCGACCGATTCGAGCTGAATAAAGGCGAGGTGATGCAATGGCTGTAATGAGTTTGAACGATCGAGCCGAGCTGGTCGCCAAGGAGATGATTGAACGGCAGGGTGAGTTGGGCGTGATGTCGCAGCGGATCGGTACTGGGCTGGTAATCGACGCAGGCGTGGACACAATGGGCAGCCTGAATGCCGGCCTGTTTCTTGCTCGTGCATGCCTCGCTGACTTGGGAACGGTGTCGATCGTGCCCGGTTGCGTTGGTGATGTGAATCTCCCCTCGGTTGCAGTGAACATCAGCCATCCGGTCGTCGCGTGCATGGCAAGCCAGTACGCGGGCTGGCAGATCAAGGTCGACAAGTTTTTCGCGATGGGTTCCGGCCCGATGCGCGCCAACTTCGGCGGCGAAACACTGTTCGATGATCCATCTCTCGCGCCGTTCAAGGAAAGCACGCCGAACGCCGTCGGCGTGTTGGAAACCAGCCAATTGCCCACGCGTGAAGTGGTGGAATACATTGCCGACAAGTGCAGCATTTCGCCCCTGCGCGTCGTGCTGATGGTTGCGAAGACGGCGAGCCTGGCAGGCGGCGTGCAAGTGGTGGCGCGGTCGGTGGAAACCGCGTTGCATAAGCTGCATGAATTGAAGTTCGACCTGTCACAGATCGTGGGCGGATTCGGAGCCGCGCCGCTACCGCCCGTCGCCGGTGACGACATGGCCGCCATCGGTCGCACCAACGATGCGGTGTTGTACGGCGGGCAAGTCACGCTCTGTGCCTCCGGTGTCGACGATGAACTCGAAGCAGTCGCCAAGCAGTTGCCATCCAACTCAAGCAAAGACTACGGCCGTCCGTTCGGCGAAGTCTTCAAACTTTACAACTACGATTTCTACAAGCTCGACCCCATGTTGTTCAGCCCCGCGGCCGTTTGCATCCACAACCTCAAAACGGGCAACGTGTTTTCAGCCGGTTCGGTCAACGAAGATTTGCTTGTCGAATCGTTCTTCAGCACAGTGTGAACGCCATGCAGATCACCGTCCTCGCAGAATCGCCAGGTTGGCATACTGACGACCTTACCCGCGCCGCGACTGAAGCCGGGCACAACCTGCGCCTCCAACGATGGACCACGCTCGCCGCGGCGGTTGGCGCCCTGCGGGCGGAAGCGTTTGACCAGTTGCGGCGAAGCAACGTTGTGTTGCTTCGTACCATGCCCGCCGGTTCGTTGGAGCAGGTGGTGTTTCGCATGGACTTGTTGCATCGTTTGGAAGCCGAGGGCGTGCCGGTGATCAACCCGCCGCGCGCGATTGAATGCGCCGTCGACAAATACCTTTCGCTCGCCCGCCTTGAAGCCGCAGGGTTGAA
>JANQKH010000016.1 GCA_028281215.1 Phycisphaeraceae bacterium
CAACGTCGGCTTCGCGATCGGAGACGTGGTCGGCAAAGGCGTCGCCGCGAGTTTGCTGATGGCGTCCGTTCGCGCATCGTTGCGCGCCTACGCCCAGGATCTGTACGACATCGATGAAATCATCGAAAGGGTCAACAAGGCGTTGTGCCGCGACACGCTGGACAACGAATTCGCCACGTTGTTCTATGGCGTGATCGATCCCCAAACCCGCCGACTCACCTACTGCAATGCCGGCCACGAATCGCCGCTGCTGCTGCGCAACGGCACGTTCATTCCCCTCGAAACCGGCGGCATGATCGCCGGCGTCGACCCGACCGAACAATACGAACGCGGCATCATCGACCTGAAACCAGGCGACCTGCTGCTGGCGTTTACGGACGGTCTGGCTGACGCGCTGAACTTTCAGGGCGAACGTTTCGGCAAACCCCGCATCATGGAAGCCATGCGCGACGTCGAACACGCGTCCGCCCACGAAGCGATGAACCACGTCCTCTGGCAGATGCGCCGCTACGCCGGGTTGAACGACCGCACGGACGACACGACGTTGGTTTGTATTCGTGCGGTTTAGTTTTCCTCTCAGGAAAGCGGGAATGTAGAAAGGCTAAGATGGTTAGAATGTTCTTGGTAGGCGGTCTTCTTCGTCTCGTTTGCTTGCCGGAGATTGCTGCATGTCTAAACCGATCCCGAGGGCGATTCGTTCGATTCGAGGCTTGTTCTTTGTCGCCGCCTTTTCGGCTCTTGCATTGTTCCTGTCACCACTCCTGTACGCTGAGAGGTTGTTCACCTCAGTGACGATGAACGTTGGATTGGCATACACGTTTCTGGGAGGTGTGGTGTCGGCGATGCTTGTGATGCGCGGGCATCCGCTGGCCCGGCATGTGTCATGGACGGTTCTGCCGTTGCTGCTTTTGTTTTTTCCGCTCGGAACGCTTGTGGGGGGCATGATTATTGCGGCGATGCGAAACGCCGAGGCAAGGGACTATTTGAACGGATTGTGGGAGCCGCCAACGGGATGGCGAGCTGATCTGGCGTGGCGTCGTCATCGGCGTGAAGTGCTTGGAATTGTTTTTGCTGTACCGCTTGGTCTCCTCGGCGCGGTTGGTGCTTTTTACGCGACTTGGTTTGTGTGCAAACTTGGCTCAGACAAGCTTGGCTCAGAAGGGTTGGTTCAAGTCGGTTGGCTCTTTTGCTTTTTCACCATCCCGCTGGGCATTTTTCTGGGCGCCATGCTTGGCATGACGTTGGCGAATGTTGGATGTTTCGAGGCTGATCCCTCCGACGTCAGCGATCCGAGCCATTGAATCATTGCTCCGTGAAAACCGATTCCTGCATTCCTAAGCGGATTCCCCTTAAACCTTCGGCAGCGAAAGCTCGAAACAAGCTCCCCCGTTGTTGTTCGTATCGGCGCGAAGGTTGCCGGCCATGGCGTTGGCAAGGCGCAGACTCAAGGCGAGGCCGAGGCCGACACCGGGGGCGGAGTGGGCGGCGTCGCGGGCGGATTTTCGGAAGGGTTTGAACAGGCGTCGGCTTTCCTGTTTGGAAACGCCGGGGCCGTGGTCGCGGATGCGCAAGTGGATCATGCCGTCACCGTTTCCGTTTACGGCTTCGACATGAATGGAACGATCTTCCGCCTCGCCGGCGTATTTGCAGGCATTGTCGACGAGGTTGAAGAGAATCTGCTCGACTGCAGTGGGGTCGGCTTTGACAATCGTGTCGGCGACACCGTTGGGTTCGATGCGCAAATCCATGTCCGCCTGATCAGCGCGTTGGGTAAGGGTGTCCTGCACACCGTCGAGCAGTTCACTGACGGTGATATCACGAACGCGAGCGGGCGCTTTGCCGCGTTCGAGCCGGGCGTAGGCGAGGACGTTTTCGACCAGGTGGCTGAGCCGATCCGATTCGCAGCGCATGGTTTCGAGGTATTGCGTCTGCTTGGCTTCGTCCGGCACCATTTTCTCGGCGAGCATTTCGGTGTACATGCGGAACGTCGTCAACGGCGTGCGCAGTTCGTGCGTGACGGCCGAGACAAACGCGCCGCGGCGCTCGCTCAGGGACACCGCGCCGACCAGCAACACCGCGACGGCGGCGGCGGCGAGCAGCATGCATACCCATGCGACGATCAGCACGGACGGGATTCCGCCGTCGGTACCCGCGAGCGCCGCGGATTCGCTGCTGATATCCAGCATCGCGGGGATGGTGGTGAGCATGCGGGCAGTGGGGCGGTTGGTCGCCTGCTTGACCGGTAGCAATTTCGCATCGGGAAAGACATCTTTGATCGATTCCAGCGACGCCGCCTGCAAGGCTTCCCAGTCGAACCAGACGCCTTGCACGTAATCGACGCCGTCGATTTGAACCCGTCGGGCGAGGATGAGCGCATCGTCGACCCACATGGGTTGCATCACGCCTTCACTGACGTCGACGGTTTCGAGTTCGTTGTAGCGGAGCTTTTGCTGGCGTTGGCGTTCGCTGTAGTCGTATTGGATTTGTTTGACCTTGGCCCATTCGAACTGGCTGAGGTTGTCGAGCCGACTGGACGGTTTGCCGCCGCGCCGGTTGGCGTTGATTTCCTTTTCCTGCTGTTCGATGATCTGCTGAACTTCAGGGTCGTTGCCGAAACCGTTACGGGGTTCGATCGTTTGTGATTGTCCGCCTTGCCCATTCGGAGGAGCGGCTTGTGATGCGTTGCTATGGTTGGCGTTGCTGTCGTCGTTGGTTGAATTTGGTGCGTTGGGTGTCTGGTCCGCGCTGTTGTTGGAACCGGGATTGGCATCAACCTGATTCGGTGGCAGATTCGATTGCGTGTTGCCGTCGTCTTGGTTGGTGGATTGGTTGTTTGGCGGACGGCCTTGCCGATTGGTCGCGCCCTGTTGACCGGCGGTTTGGGGCATCGGCGTGACCAGCGACAACTGTTCGGACAGCGGGTCACGTTGGCGCAGCGCGTCGGGCAGGGCGGTCAACATCTGCTCGCGCTTCAGTAGCGATTGCAACAGTGCGAGTTGCTGTTCGGCGATGTTGATGCGTTCGTGCGCGCCATCACGCTTCGCCAACGGCACGAGCATTTCCGCGACATCGCGCATGTTGCTCTGCGGCACTTGCGGGCTGGACACCGTGCCGTCCGGGTTGATCTGAAAATGCAGGTTGGTCAACGGCGAATCGTAAAAGAGCAACCGCGACGGCGCCTGCACCAGTTGATAGTCGATCGGATCGAACATCTGGGTGAACGCGCGGGGCAGGGGGTGAAACGCGCTGTACATGTAGTGCGGCCGGGCATTTTCCTCGGCGATGATCAGGTTCACTGCGGCGTCCATGCGCGACAGCGCCAAGCGTACGTCTTCCTCGATCGCCATCTGCTGCTGGGTGCGGGCTTCATCCTGTTCGAGGCGAATCACGCGCATCGACACCCAGGTCATCGCCGCGATGAGCACGGCAACGCAAATGGTGAACGCGATCGTGATTTGCCAGGGTCGGGTCATTCGTCGTATGTCCGAAGTCCGGGGGCCGGGGGCCGGAGTCGTGTGTTCTATACGGCAAACTTGCCGCGGGCGTGTCTCTCTATCATATGTTGGGTCGGCGGGAATCGAGGTGCGAGGGTCGCAGGCGGTCGGGTTGGAATGATCTGCCGCGCCGGTTGTTTCGTGGCTGGGGCTCATCGAGCGAGATGGTGCGTAATTCGCCCGTGGTGCTGCTGATCCAGCCGGCGAGCACGACGCCGTCCTTGTCCTTGATCACGCGGGCTTTCCAAACGAGGTCACCCTTTTTGCCGAAGCCTTTGACATCGACGCCGAGTTGGAACAGGTCGGTCACTTCCACTCTGTCTTTAATCGTCAGATCACCGGTCGCTTCAAAGTAAAACGTGCCGAGCACGGCGCGGGCGTCGTCAATGGTGGCGATGGTGGCGCGTTGGAGTTCGGCGAGTTTGGCGGCGACGGCAGCGGGGCGGGTTTGTTTCGACGCCTTGTGATACGCGAGCCAGTCGGTCATCAGGGGTTGATCGGGTTTCCGGCGTCCGCTCTTGGGCGCGGGTTTGATCAAGGGTGCGACATTCTTTTTTACGACGGGCAGGAGCGCGTGCGTTTTGCCGTTGGCGCTGTTGATCCAGACGATCTGGTTGACCGCCGCGTCGCCCAACCCATGCATGAATCCGATGCGAAACTCCCAGAGCAGGTCGCCCTTTTTGGCGAAGCCTTCGATATTCGCGCCGCACTGGAACAGGCTGGTGATGCGCCACGATTCCAACGCGTGGACGCCGCCGGCATTCAGTTGATGTCTCAGTCCCAGTTTCGTGGCTTCAGTTTCGTTGGGGACTTTCAGTTCAGCCAGTTTTTTCTTGAGGGGTTCTCGGATACGGAGGCGATCCTTTTCATCGCCGCGCAGGATGTGCAGCAGGTTGCCGTCATTGGTTCGGCGTCGGGTCTGTTCCAGCTTTTGCTTGAGCTGTTTGTTCTGCTCGCGCAACTCGACAATCTGCTTGAGCAGCGTCTTGACGGCCGCGTGTTCTTTGTCGGGCGCGTCGGAGGTGTTCGACGGGTCCGGTTCTGCCGCGAACGCCGGCGTGGCAATCAGAAGAACAAGTACCATCAAACCAACGGACGCAGCATGGCGGGAAAGGGTCTGCATTAATGTTCCTCGTCGTGTCCGTTACCGTTCGAGCCGTTGCCGGCAAACATGTAGCCTTTGCCGCGCACGGTTAACAGCACTTTGGGTTCGCCGGCGTCGTCTTTGAGTTTCCCGCGCAGGCGGGCGACGTGCATGTCGATGGTGCGGGTCGACAGGCCGGCGGGGTCCATGCGCCAGACGCGGGAAAGGATTTCATCGCGCGACACCGCGCGGCCGCGGTTGATTGCCAGGTAGCGCAACAGTTCGGATTCGCGATCAGACAGTTCACACCGGTCGCCACACTCGAAGCGCAACTCGCGGCGCTGGAGGTCGGCAACGCCGCCGTCAAACGGCACATCGCTGACGTCGGTCGGCCGTTCGGGGCTGCGTCGAAGGACGGCCTGAACGCGAGCGAGCAGTTCCTTCACACTGAAGGGTTTGACGACGTAGTCATCGGCGCCAAGCCGCAAGCCTTCGACGCGGTCGTTTTCTTCACCACGCGCCGAGAGGATGATCACGGGCAGGGTCGGCCGGGATTGGCGGACTTCCTTGAGAATGCTCAACCCGTCGCGCTTGGGCAGGACGAGGTCGAGCAGGATGAGTTGGCATTCAACGCCGAGCGCCATATCGAGTCCGTTGGCGCCGTCGGCGGCTTCATAGACGCGGTAACCTTCGAAGGTGAGTGCGTCGACAATGCCTTGTCGGATGGCTGCGTCGTCTTCCACTACCAAAACGTGTGTGCCGGCCATAAGGCCCCCTTCTGTTTTCGGCTTCGCCACCATGGCGGAGCACCTTATTTAGACGGGCGAACGGGGCAATTGTTCATGCCGTCGACCCCC
>JANQKH010000041.1 GCA_028281215.1 Phycisphaeraceae bacterium
CTGCTTCATCGTCTATGCGATGCTGTTCGCCCGCTTCACCGGCCTCGTCGCCAAAGCCGATGAAGCCCACTACGCCATCGCCAAACAGTTCGAGCGGCGCGAAACGACCAAAGCCTACCTCGCCCTCGTCCACGGAAACTTCGACGAGCCCGCCGGCGTGATCAACGAACCGATCGGCAAGCATCCAACCATCCGCGAAGCCTATGGCGTCCGCCGCGATCGACTCAGTAAAGAGTCGCTGACCATCTACCGCGTCCGCGAACAATACGAAGGCTACGCCCTGGTCGAACTTGAACTGCGGACCGGACGCACCCATCAAATCCGCGTCCACCTGACCTACCTCGGGCACCCGATCGTCGGTGACATCACCTACGGCGGCGAAGCCGTCGGCCCGCCCGAATTGCAAACTCCACCGTTGCCCGCGGGCCATCGCAAGTTCCTCACCTTCGCCCGCAAACGTGAGGAAGGCATTAAGGCCGAGCAGGCTGCCGAAGCCCGCGATGACGTGCTGATCATGCGACCCGCCCTCCATGCGACCCTACTCGGTTTCACACATCCGATCACCGAACAGCCCGTCCGCTTCACCGCCCCCTTGCACCGCCCCTTCCTCGACGTCGTCCACACCCTCCGCCAGCGGCCGAGCAACAAACCGGTCTGCACCGAAGGCACCTTCATCGACCTCGAACAGGCTGTGCCGGAAAGTGAATAAATCAGATCCTAGTAGATCAAATGTCCATGTCCGGACATGGGGTACGCGCAATGTGGACGGTATGGATGTGACCGTGACCGGCCTGTTGGCGGACCAACTTTATAACGTTCGCCTATGGGCCTTTGACGACTCAAGCAACGGTGGCATCAGCATGACATGGAACGGCAACCCGTTGGGTTTTCCGGCAACCCCGGACCCCACATCACTGGATGACTACGTCGTGGCATTCCAAGCGGCCACCGACAATACCGGCACACTCTTGCTGCAAGGCCGCGTCGCCGATGGCGGCCAGGCATGCTGCAATGTTTTCGTCAACGGTTTCGAGCTGACTCAGGTCGTTCCCGAGCCCGCCACCGCCACCTTGGCGCTGCTTGGCGTCGCCGGTTTGGCGCGCTGTCGGAGGTCTGCTTGATGCCTGCACAATTCCAAGCCCAAAAACCCCGTCAAGCGACGGGGTTTTTGTTGCAGCGTGGTATGACCCATTCAATGCATCGCTCGCTGGCTCGTTGAGCAAGGCCGGTCGTCACCAGCGGGGTAGGGCGGGTAAAACGAAGTGAAACCCGCCGTTGTTGGTAATATGGATCATCAAATTTCATTCGAGTCGGGTTTCGCTTTGCTCTACCCGACCTACTTGCTGAGCCTTTTACGTTATGTGCCTAGACGAGATGTGGCCTCGTGATCCGAATGAGCGCAAAACTGCGTGTCAGCGTGCAGGTGTTATCGTCGATCATCACTGTTGTTTGGAAATGGCATTTGCCATATCAAAGCCTACTCTGATCGGTCACCAAGGATCCACCCGCATTATTGACTGGATTGCTCAATGGAACGAGTACCGTATTCCAGTCCCATACGATGGATATGCGTCGGCGCTCATTCGTTGTTGTCCATGGTGCGGATCGAATCTACCTTCGTCTAAACGAAGAGCTTGGTACGAAACCCTATATGCCCTCGGCTTCGACGATCCTGGGGAAGACGAGAATCTCCCCGCAGAGTTTGAGGGCGATGCGTGGTGGCGGTAATCCGGCACATAACCATCGGCTGCAGCGCGGTAGGGCGGGTAAAACGAAGTGAAACCCGCCGTTGTTGGTAATATGGACTATCAAATTTCATTCGAGTCGGGTTTCGCTTTGCTCTACCCGACCTACTTGCTGGACATGAGTGAAGCGCATCTGAACGGGGTGATTCATTCGTTGACGCAAGGGTAGGCGCGCGGGACCATGGGCTCGCTGCGCGTGTAACGTGTTCGTTCAACACCATGTCCAATCAAACCCGCATGCTCTTGGCGTTTTTCGCGGTCGCGGGATCGTTGGCCGGTTGTTTGTTTGTGATGGGCAACTCATCCATCGATGCCGCCAACGCCAATTATCTTGATCTTGAAATGCCGGGGCTGACACGATGGGTGGCCGGTATTGCGCCGTGGGCGTTGATCGTTCCGGTGATCATGGGCGGGTTGTCGATTGTCTTTCGTTCCTCCAAGACGGCTACGGCGTGCGTCTGCGGGTTTGGATTCTTCTTTGCCATCGCCTGGGCGTTGTTGAGCATCTATGCCTCGAAGATTTTCTACTATCACCTGATTGGTGGATCGGCAGGCTAACCAGCGTACAGTGCGAGCACGTTGATTTACACCAACCACCCAAGGTCGAATAATGCTGGTTTGAACCATCCAGGAATACGCCCATGACCCGACGCATCGACCGCACCACACAGAAAGTCGGCGACCGTTATCACGTTTGGCATACCGAGAAAATCTGGCAGGCCGCACAGAACCTTCCCGTCATTGAAGTGGAAATCGATTCGCTCAAACATGTCGACGCCGTGTGCTGGTTCGAGGATGACTTCCCCGCCACGATTCGCAATGTGGTCGAACACTTTGTGCGTATGGAGCAGGTTGACCCTGCTTTCCCATCATTCTTGATCCGAATGGCCAACTGTTTGACGGCGCGCATCGCGTGGCGAAAGCAATGACGCAAGGACGGACCACCATCATGGCCGTCCAGTTGAGATCATGGCCGGCGCCGGATGAAATCGTGGATGCGATTTATGATGAATAGCCGGCGCGATCGGCAAGTTGCGTCAGGCGGCAACAAAAAACGTATGGAACCAACACGAACATTGCAGAGGAGCCGCACATGAGTCGCTACATCGACGGCTTTGTTATTCCGGTTGCCAGGGACAGGATTGAGGATTATCGCAGGATCGCAGAACTGGCGTCGCAGGTTTGGAAGGATCACGGCGCGCTCGACTATTGGGAATGCGTGGGCGATGACCTGGAGATCAATCCGGAGGACGGGCCGCGCTCGTTTCCGGAACTGGCCGGCGCATCGGAAACGGAGACGGTGGTGTTCGCATGGGTTGTTTTTGAATCGCGCGAGAAACGTGACGCCGCGAACGAAAAGATCCTGGCCGACCCGCGCATGAAAGACATCCTGCTCGATCCCGACGATCCCATCTTCGATTGCAAACGCATGGCGTACGGCGGGTTCAAACAGTTGGTGCATGCCTGACCGAAGGCGGTGAATGGTCAGTGGCCGACGAGGCTCTGTCCGGAAACTCGGGTGGGGCAGGTGTCTCGGGTGGGACGGGCGTCTCACCCGTCAAGGGAGCGACAGGCGAGACGCCTGTCCCACCGGATGGTGTTGCCTTTTCGGACAGAGTCTAATTGATCTTGCTTTGCGGTTGCTTACCTTAAACACATCCAAGCTATGATTGCGTATGGTTGTTATGAAAGCCTTGGGATTGGGCATTCTGGTTTGTTTGGTGATGACGCCATGTATGGGTGAAGGGCGGACGCCATGGACGTTGTCGCGCTTTGTGGGATCGCCTGAAAAACCCCGGCCATTCGTGCTCGAGCGCCAGTTTTCGCATCTCTCATTCACCCGACCGGTTGACCTGGTATATGAGGCGACATCGGATCGTTATTTCATGGTCGAGTTGGATGGTCGGATCAGTTCGTTTGCCAACGATCCCCGTGCAAAGTCTGCATCGCTGGCGATTGATCTGAAGAAGCACTATCCAAAACTCGTGCATGCTTACAGTCTCGTGTTTCATCCGAAGTTCAAACAGAATCGCTTTGTGTATGTGTGTTACATCGCGGAGCGCAACCATCCGACCGGCACGCACATCTCGCGGTTCAAGGTGACGAATACCAACCCGCCGCGCATTGATCCCGATTCCGAACAGTTGCTGCTGACCTGGCGGTCCGGCGGACACAACGGCTGCAAGTTGCTCTTCGGTTCCGACGGCATGTTGTATTTTTCGTCGGGTGACGCGACGCAGCCTTCGCCGCCCGATACGCTCAAAACCGGTCAGGACATCAGCGATCTGCTCAGCAGTGTGATGCGAATCGATGTGGATCGCCGCGAGGGCGAACGCCACTATGCGATTCCGCATGACAACCCGTTTGTGAACCACAAAGGCGCGCGGCCGGAGGTGTGGGCGTATGGGTTGCGCAATCCATGGCGAATGAGTTTTGACGCCGACGCGGGCGACCTGTGGGTTGGCGATGTGGGTTGGGAATTGTGGGAGCTGGTATTTCGTGTGGAGCGCGGGGGCAACTATGGATGGAGTATTGTCGAAGGATCGCAACCTGTGCGGCCGAACGGCAAGCGCGGGCCGACGCCGATTCAACCGCCGGTCATGCAACACCCGCACACCGAAGCGATGTCAATCACCGGCGGCTACGTCTATCGAGGCCATCGGCTCGCGTCGTTGCGCGGACAGTACGTGTACGGCGATTACATCACGGGGAAAATGTGGGCGTTGCCGGCGGCGCGGGATGCAGCCGCGAAACCGACGGAGATCGCCGACACGGGCATTCAGATTATCACCTTTGCTGAAACGCCGGACCGGGACTTGCTCGTGGTGGATTACGCCGGGGGGATGTATCTGTTAACTGCAAATCCGAACGCCAATCGCAGCGACGACTTTCCAACCAAGCTCAGTGAATCAGGGCTGTTTGCAACGACCAAAACGCATCGTCTTGCCGAGGGCGTTGAACGTTACCACGTTCATGCTCCTCTTTGGGCCGATCACGCGATCGCCGAGCGCGCGATTGCGATGCCTGGTCAAGCGCGCATTGATTACTTCGACAAGAACAACGGCTACAAAGGTTGGTACCGTGGACGGTGGAAGTATCCTGCGGGCACGGTGTTCGCCAAGACGTATGCGATGGAAATGGTCGCGGGCGATCCGCTGTCCCGCCGACTGCTAGAAACGCAAATCCTTCACCTCGACGACGAAACATGGCGTGGGTACACCTATATCTGGAATGAAAATCAATCCGATGCGACGTTGGCGCCGGCGCAAGGCGCCGAGTTGGAACTGAAAGTGAAAGACCCTCAAGCGCCGAACGGGGTGCGCCAACAAACTTGGCGCGTTGCAAGTCGGACCGAATGCATGACCTGCCATAACGCCAAATCGGGGATCATTCTTGGCTTTACGCCGGAGCAGTTGAATGGCGGGCAGGCGACGAACGAGTTGAAACGATTGGAAGAGCGTGGGTTGTTCAATTCGCCGCCGAAGTGGGCGGCGAACATCAAACCGCGGCCGACCTTGGTCAATCCCCATGCGCCGCATGGCGACCTGACCGCGCGAGCGCGGGCATGGCTGCACACCAACTGTGCTCACTGCCATCAGCAGGGCGGTGGGGGTACAACGACGATCGATCTGCGGCATCACCGGCCGCTGAGACAAGCAGGTTTGCTGAACGCGGAGCCGTTGCAGGGTGGATTCGGTTTGGACAAGGCGCGCATCGTGTCGCCGGGCGATCCGTACCGCAGTGTGTTGTGGTACCGCGTGGCGACGACGGGCGCCGGTCACATGCCCCGCATCGGCGCAAAGCATGTGGATGCCGACGGCTTCCGGCTGATCCATGATTGGATCGCAGCAATGCCCACGGATTCTCCGATCAAAGCTATCGAGCAGCTGAGCGATGACGCCGTTGATTCACACCTGAATTTTACCACTGGCGCGCTGCACTTGTTGTATGCAATGGAGGCTGACGACGTTGATCATGACCTGCGCAAGCGCGTGATCGAACGCGGCGCATTGCACGGTGATAGCCGCATCAGCGGTCTGTTTGAACGGTTTGTTCCAGTCGATCGTCGCCGACAGGCGTTGGGGGCGCAGTTCAACATGAGCGATGTGCTTGCGCTTTCAGGTGATCCCAAACGCGGCTCGCGCATCCTGCAGAGCGGCGGAGCTGTCACTTGTCTGTCTTGTCATCAAGTGAATGGTCAGGGCCGTCACGTCGGCCCAGACCTCTCGGCGATCGGCAGTCAATACAAGCGAAGCGAATTGTTAACGCACATCGTCAAACCATCGCTGAAGATCGACGAGAAGTACCGCCCATACTTTGTTTCAACATCAGACGGCGATGACCTGACCGGCTTCATCGTTGCCAAAGACGATGCGAAGCTGACTTTGAATCTATTCACCGGCGCTGCCGTAACCGTTTCGGTCAAGGACATTGTGGAAATGAGGAAACTGCAAACCTCGTCGATGCCGGCGAATCTGTTGCAGGCGCTGACGGCTCAGGAAGCCGCCGACCTGATCGACTTTCTTGCATCTTTGAAAACAGCGGGGAAGACGAGCGCGAAGCAATCGCCGTCGCCATGAGTTGCTATTTCGGCTTGGCAATGCGCAATGGTGTGTGAATGCCGATGGTTTGTCCGGTCGACGTCTTAAACACCAACACGCCGCCGATGACGCCGTCGCCTAGCTCTTCGGGGGAAAACACCTCGGCGTGGAAGGCAACCTGTGTGATGCCGCCGGCGGACGAAAGTTTGATCTTCTCGATCGCCAGTGCCTGAATGGGAACCGGATACCACGCCAGTTGGGCCGGCGGCTTGCCGTTTTTCCAAGTGACTTTGAATTGCGATAGCGGGACGCCTTGCTTGTCGGTGACTTGCTTCAGACCAGCAACGTACTTTGCGCCCGCTTTTGAATCGGCCTTCAGCGGGATGGTGCTTCGCCAGAGGTCGAACAGCTTCTTGTTTACGGCGTTTGCTTTTTCACGGACCGGAAGTTGCAGCTTGAATTGCTTTTTCCCTTCCACACAGTTTTCCTTGCACGCCAGCCATTGTGCCTTGGCATCGAGTGTGATCGATTGCCCCGGTTGGATGTCCTTCGACGCAGTGACTTTGATCAGGTGCAGGACTTCATTTTCGTAACCAAAGCTGGTAAAACCGTTGGCGGTCATGCGTTTCGGGATCGGCCACGCGATGGGTTGAACCTTCAGGCCGGGCGCATCGATCTTGATCGACGTGGGCATGCCGGCCACGCCGGGGTGAATCCAGTACGTGTGCCAGTGGGGTTTGATCTTCAAGTGCAGTCCAAGGGTGAACGATTCTCCCGGCACCACGGCGTCGACATCGGCGAGCAATGTGGCGGTGACGGGTTGCGCTTCCTCGCCGAACGAATCGGCGCCCCGCACGGACGACACATAGATGATCAAAACCAGCAGCACCGACAAAACACTTCGCATAATCAGTCACTCCGTTATGAGCACATGGTCAGGGTAGCCAGTGCAGAGCCATGTGGCGATTCATCAGGCCCGCTTTTTCTTACGGATTACCTCGTTGATCTCGACGGCCCGGTGTTCGCGCGATGCAATGTACGCGGCTTCGACCAGCGCCATCGTCTTGAGGTTGTCCTCGCCGCCGATTTCCGGCTCGGCGTCGTGCTCCAGCGCCACCAGCAATTGCGCCATCGTCCCGACGAACGCATCGGGGAACCAGACCTGCGGCCAGCGTGGCTGAAACCATTGCCCCGGCGCGTGAACGGCGGAAAAATCGATGGTCGACGGCGTCGGTGCGGGATAATCCGGCCAGCCGATCGTGCCGCGTGCCAAACCTTCCATACCTTCGACGCGCCAGTTGATGCCGATGTCGCCGCTGCCCTTGCGCGCGGGGACGTCATCGGGTTTGGCCCAGACATCATCCCATGCCGTGGCGCGCAGGCCGTTTTTGTATTCGAGGATGTAAAGCGCCAGGCCGTCTTCGTGGTCGAACTTTTCAAGCGTGCGCGGATCCTTGCGCGTGGAGGCGAACACGCGAATGGGATCGCCGAACCAGTAGCGAAACGTGTCCAGGTGATGGATCGACATAATGCGCAGTGTGACCCAACCCTGCCGTTGCTGCCAAGGCATCCAGTGAGGGATCGCCCGCATGTCAATCGACGCAAAGACCGGTTCGCCGAGATATCCGCGATCCAATAAGGATTTGCAGGCGCGGACCGAATGGTCGTAGCGCATGTTCTGATTGACCGCGAGTGTGATGCCTGCTTTCTTGCAGAGTTTGACAACCTCCACGGCTTCATCGTAGTTCGCGCCCAAAGGTTTCTGGGCAAGGATGCCGCGGATGTGATCCTTGTGTTTCACGACGTCACGAATCACATCAAGTTGTACGTCCGGCGGAACGGCGATGTCGACCACTTCCACCTGCTTGTCTTCGAGCATTTCCTGATAGGTCGGGTAAGCCTTTTTGATCTGATGCCGCTCGGCGACACGCTGGGCGTTGGCGTACGTTTGCGAGGCGATGGCGACCGGATTGAATCCCGCGTCGCGGTACGCCACGAGGTGGCAGTCGGCCATGATAAAGCCAGTGCCAATGCAGCCGATGCCCAGCTTGCGGGTCTTTTTCGGTAAGGGGGCGAGGTAATCCAGTTTGGGTGATACGCGGACTTTGGGCATGATGGATCACACTATAAACGAGTCGATGCGCGATGTTGAGATCGTTTCGATTCTGTTTGCAACGCCAGTTCGGCGCACCTGTCAAAATGGGCATCGAACATCAAGGCGAAAGCCGTTCGATCAGCCACACATCGCCGGGTTGTTGCGTGAAACGCAGGCGATCGTGCAGCCGGCTTTCACGACCCTGCCAGAATTCGATGACCTTGGGTGTCACGAGGTAGCCGCCCCAATTCGGGGGACAGGGTACATCGCCGCCTTTGAATCGTTGTTCCAGTTCGGCGACTTGTGCTTCCAGTTGGTCGCGATTGGGCAAGACCTGGCTTTGCAGCGACGCCCAGGCTCCAATCTGGCTGCCGCGCGGGCGCGTGGCGAAGTACGTTTCTGATTCCTGTCGCGTCGTTTTCGTAACGTGACCCTCGACGCGCACCTGTCGTTGCAGCGTCGGCCAAAAAAAAGTCAGTGACGCGTTGGGGTTGGCCGCCAGTTCCTCCGCCTTGCGGCTTTCGTAACTGGTGAAAAACACAAACCCGCCCTCATCCACGCCGCGCAGCAGCACGATGCGCGATGCGGGGCGACCGTCCGGCGAACTGGTCGCCAGTGTCATGGCGGTGACGTCCATTGGTTCGTTGTCGATGGCGTCCTTGAGCCAGCGTTGGAACAGGGCGATCGGATCGCCGCCGGCACTCTCCTCGTCGAGCACACCCCGCGTGTATTCCATCCGTTTTTCGACGTTGTTGATATCCATGGCGAACTCTCTGCTGAGCGATTCTATGTTAGGTTCGATCCGGAAACGCAATCCGGGTGGCTGGGGCAAAGAAGGCTTTGCGTCATGCCCCAGTGTTTTGTCGAAAGTAACCACTTGCTGTGGCATGCCAAGCCTTTGCCACAGCCACCCTCGGTTCGTTTTCGAACAGAGCCAGATTGCACCTGGATGGTAGGGTGGTTAGAAGGTCATCGTGTTTCGTGGATATTTCGTATAGGTTGTATCTCGCCGAGCAACAAAAAAACCCGCTTCGACCATCGGCCGAAGCGGGCGTGTTCGTTTCAGAGCTGCGTGCGTGCAACCCCGTCGGACTGCAACTATGCACGCAGCCCTCTTATACAGTCATAAAGCATGAATCACCTCCCATCAAAAGTTGGTTCATTCCAGCCGTCACTGTGCATGACCAGGTGAAACGAGCCTGCGCCCATGCCCAACCGCCGGAGATCTTCCGCCCGCAACGTCTTGCAGGCACAACGCGCGTCCATGTGGGAGACACACCGACGCTCGGCTGCCGTGCTCTTTTGAAACGTGCCCGGGGTTTTCCCGTTTGGTTCCAAAAGCCCATCGGCAACACGTTTATTATCGAATAGATTTGCGGCAGGTCAAGAAAAAAATCGGCGCACGGGCCAGAAAAATCTCTGGCCAAGAGGATGAGACTGCCGCCCATTTCGCAAACTGAGCGACCGGGAATGATCAACGAAGAGCAAACTGTTGACCGGTCCCGCGGTAGAATGGGCCATGCGCCCGGCGTGGTTTGTCTCTCGCGATAGGACTGCGTGCTTCAACAAACACGAGGAAGCATGATGCTCAAACAAACCTTGATGAATTGGATTGGTCTGCCGACTCTGCTCATCGCGCTGTGTGTGGGTTCGCTCTGTCAAGGTGCTCCTGCGCCGACGGAGAAGAACGTGCGGTACAGCGACAAGTACGAACGCAGCGTGCTCGACTTTTGGAAAGCCAAGTCATCGAAGCCCACGCCCGTGGTGGTCTACTTTCACGGCGGCGGATTCAAGCAGGGTGACAAAAGTCACTTTCATCGCAGTCGCTTGATCGATGAATTCGTGCCGAAGGGTGTTTCGTTTGTGACGGTGAACTACCCGTTTCTCAAGCACACGAACAACAACTATTTCACCATCCTCAAGCACACGGAAGAGGCGATCAAGTTCCTCCACAGCAAAGCGAGGGAATGGGGCATCGATCCCCGCCGCATTGCCGTCAGCGGTTCGTCGGCCGGCGCCCTGATCAGCGGGCATCTGGGTTACGGGTCCAATCTCAAGATCAGTGCGGTGTATGCCATTCAGCAGCCCATCGGCACGGAACAGTTGATGTTGAACAAAGTCCGCAAGGGCGGTCCGCCGATCATGCTTTACACGTCCTCGAGCACGAAGGACCGAATCCATCATCCGCGTTACGCGCAGATGGTGCACGACAAATGCAAGAAGCTCGGTATTTACAGCGAACTCTACGGTCGAAATGGCAGCGGCCTGCCGGCATTGCCCGGCAACATCCGTCCGGAATACCAGGCCATGAAGATGTTCTACAAAGCATGGCGAATGAAATACAATGGTCCTTCACGTTGAATATCCGTCATCGACTTTTTCACAAGGTAAACCGTCCATGTTGGGACCAGGGGCGATTGAAAAAATAGCAAACGCCAGCGCGCTGCTGCCCATTTGCGCCGCTTTTGGATTGCTCGGTATCTTTGAACTTCCGGCCGTTTTCGCTTGGCTGAGTCCGAAAGAATTGGTTCTGGTCATCGTCGCGATTCAATTCACGGCCCTGCTCGTCGGCCTGTCGCTGAGCCTGATCGCCCTCAACGGCGCCAACGAATTCAACCTGCCTCGGGCTCGAAACGCTGCGCGTTGGGGGCTTGGGCTCAATCTGTTCTTTCTTATTGCCGGCATTGCGGCGTTTATTTTCATTCAGAGTCTGGATTGACGGCTGCCTTGTCGACTGAATCACCGGTCACGTCGATGTGCGCCGCACAGGTACAATGTCCGTCTGCCTGACCCTTCACGCAAAGGTGATTCACATGCAACGAGTATCCGTATCAATTCTGATCTGTGCGATGGCCCTGTGCCTGCTCGGGTGGGCCGCGCCCGCTCGCGGTCAGGACAAGGCGACAAAGTTCGATTTCAAAGACGGCGACCGTGTCGTCTTTATCGGGAACACCTTCATCGAACGCGAACAACAGCACGGCTACATCGAAACCGCGCTGACGATCACCCATCCGGACAAGCACATCACGTTCCGCAACCTCGGTTGGTCCGGCGACAACGTCTGGGGCGAAAGCCGGGCGCGGTTTGGCAATGTGCAGGAAGGATTCCGTCACTTGATTGACAATGCCAAGGTGCTCAAGCCCACGGTGTTGATTGTCAGCTATGGACACAACGCCGCGTTCGAGGGTGAGAAGGGGTTGGACAAGTTCATCAAGGGTTATGAGCGGTTGCTGGATACGTTGCAGAAGGAAGTGTTGCAAAAGGATGGGCGCGTGGTGTTGATCACGCCGCACAAGCAGGAAAAGCTGGGGCCGCCTTTGCCGGACCCATCGGAATACAACCAGTATGTGACGCAGTATGTGTCGGCGATCGAGAAACTCGCCAAACAGCGCGGTTTTTCGTGTTGGAAGCTCGAACCGATCCGCCATCACTTCACACTCGTGGGCGACCGGGAGGTCCGATTCCCGCTGACGGACAACGGTATGCACTTCCTGCCGTTTGGTTATTGGCGCGTTGCCCATACATTGGTAGGGGTGGCCGGCCACCGCGCGGCTTGGTCAAGCGTGGAATTTGAGAATGGCAAATTTGCCATCGCGCGCGGCGTGAAGGTTACGGACGTCAAGGCCGCCAGCGATCGTCTTTCGTTTACGTTGCATCCAGGAACATTGCCGTTGCCGCGGTTTATATACTCCACGCCACCGGGCTTTGAGCCGAAGGCGGGGCCTGCGCCGTTTGCCATGGACGGCACGATCGTGCAGGCGAGCGGAATGAAGGTCGGTAAGTACGAAGTCCGTCACAACGGCGACGTGATCAGCAAATTCGACTGGTCGCCTCAAACGCCGGATCACATCATTTCAAAACGGCTCTATGAACAGGTTGAAAAACTCCGCAAGACCATCGTCGAAAAGAACGAACTGTTCTTCCACCGTTACCGCCCGGCCAATGAGACGTACCTCTTCCTCTTCCGCAAGCATGAGCAGGGCAACAACGCCAAGGAGATGCCCATGTTCGATCCATTGATCGAAGCGAAGGAAAAGGAGATCGCGAAGTTGCGGAAGCCGGGCGTACACAAGTATGAAATCGTTCGTGTAGGAGACGCGAAATGAAGTCGCTAACAATGCAATTGATTCTTGTCGCGTTGCTTCTCGCATCGCCTTCGCTTGCCCAACGCGGTTTGAAAAACATCCCCGATCCCGATCCGGAGATCGAACGCAAGACGTTCAAACTCGCCGATGGCTTCGAGGTGAGTCTCTACGCGGGCGATCCGATGCTCGCCAAGCCGATTCAGATGAACTTTGATGCGGATGGGCGATTGTGGATCGCGTCAAGTGAAATCTATCCGCAGATCAAACCGGGGCAGAAGGCGGATGACAAAATCATCGTTCTGGAAGACACCAATCGCGACGGCAAGGCCGACAAGACCACCATCTTCGCTCGTGGGTTGCTTATTCCTACCGCTGTCATTCATGACAACCAGCTCGGCTATGGCGCCTACGTCGCCAATTCGACCGAGCTGCTTCACCTTCGTGACACGGATGGCGACGGCAAAGCCGACAGCAAACGCGTGGTGCTCACCGGATTCGGCACGGAAGACACACACCACATCCTGCATACGTTTCGCTGGGGCGTCGACGGCATGCTCTACATGAACCAGTCGATCTACATTCATAGCCACATCGAAACGCCGTACGGCGTGCGTCGACTGAACGGCGGCGGTATCTGGTACTTCCGCCCGGAGACGATGGAACTTGAAATCTTCTGCAAGGGACAGGTCAACCCGTGGGGCCATCAGCAGGATCGCTGGGGCCAGTCGTTCAGTACGGACGGCGCCTACAACCAGGGCACCAACTACACGTTCCCCGGCGCGGTGTTTCTCACTTCACCCGGTGCGAAGCGAATCCTTAAGGGCTTGAACCAGGGGCAACCCAAGCATTGTGGTTTGGAGATCGTGAATAGCCGCCACTTGCCTGAAGAATGGCGAAACACGTACATCACGAACGATTTTCGAGGCAACCGCGTGAATGCGTTCCGCTTGAAGGAAGATGGAAGCGCGTATCAATCGACGAAGTTGAATGATCTGCTGACCAGCACGCATGTCGCGTTTCGGCCGATCGATGTGAAGATCGGACCGGACGGCGCGATTTACATTGCCGACTGGTACAACCCGATCATCCAGCACGGCGAGGTCGATTTCCGCGATCCTCGCCGCGACCACGTGCACGGCCGCATTTGGCGCATTTCGCACAAGCATCGCGATCTGGTCTGGACGCCGAAGCTGTTGAACGCCAAGGTGGCGGAGTTGCTGCCGTTGCTGAAGTCGCCGGAGGATTTCACGCGGCATCACGCGCGCTTGCAGTTAAAAACGCGCGGGGAAAAGAAAGTCGTCCCCTCGCTGGCGAAATGGGTGGCATCACTGGACAAGAACGATGCAAATTACGAGCACCAGCGACTCGAAGCGCTCTGGGCGTATCAATCGCTCAACGTCGTGAATGATGCGCTGCTCGGTGAACTGCTTCGATCGCAGGACCATCGCGTTCGTGCCGCGGCGACGCGCGTGCTTTTCCATTGGCGCAAGAAAATGTCGAACGCACACGAACTGTTGGCGACGCAGATTCAGGACGACCATCCGCGTGTCCGGCTCGAAGCGATTCACGCACTGCGTGAGTTGCAGACACTTGAAGCGGCGCAGCTTGCCATGCAGGCGCTGGACAAACCGGTCGACAACTTTATCGACTACGCGCTGTGGCTGACCGCCCGCGAAACGTCGGGCCTTTGGTTGCCCGCGTTGCAGAAGGGTGAGCCTGTGTTCGGCAACAAGCCGTCACACGTCACCTTTGCGCTCAAGGCCGCTGAGTCAAAGCAGGCCGTCGGCGCGCTGGTGAAGTTGGTGCGCGAAGGCAAACTCGAAGGCGGTAACCGTCAAGCGATGTTGGAACTCATCGCGTCGCTCGGCGGCCCGAATGAACTGGCGATTGTGTTCCGCGCGGCTGTATCGAAAAGCAGCGTCGCTTCCGTGCCCGAGCGCGTCGCGCTGTTGAACAAACTGCTGGACGCTACCCGGCAGCGACGGGTCAAGCCGGCTGGCAAACTCGATGCGGTCGCCGAACTGATCGGGCATCAGAATCAGTCGCTGGCGTCCACGGCGTTACGGGCGGCGGGCACGTGGAAAATTGGGACGGCGCGCGCGAAGATACTTGAACTGATTGAAAGCAAGCAGACGCCCGGCCGCATGCGCCAGGCGGCCATCGACGGAATCGCCTTGCTCGGTGGAAACGAATCGAAGCAAACCCTTGCGGCGCTGTCAGCAAAAGACAAGCCAATGGGCGTGCGCATGAGTGCCGCGGTCGCGCTGTCATCGCTCGATGTGCAGCACGGCGCGCAGGCGATCGCCACGATCATTGCGGAACTGCCCAACAGCGCTGACGCCCAGGGCATGTTGCGCCCGCTGCTCACACGCAAAGGCGCGCCCGAAGCGCTCGCCAAGGCGCTCACCGGCAAGTCGCTGCCACCCGACGTCGCCAAGCGCGCCGTGCGCACCGTCAACAGTTCCGGCCGACAGGCGCCGCAACTGCTCAATGCGATCATGGAGGCGGGCCAGTTGACGCAGCCGAAGCGCACCTTGACCGAAGCGGAAATGTCATCACTTGTCGAAGAAGTGCTCGCCAAGGGCAACCCCGCGCGCGGCGAACAGATTTACCGTTCCGCCCAACTTCGCTGCGCGACGTGTCATGCCATCGGCGGCGCAGGCGGCGCGGTCGGGCCGGACATGACCAGCCTCGGCGCCTCCGCGCCGGTTGACTACATCATCGAATCGCTCATGAACCCCGCCGCCAAAGTGAAAGAGGGTTATCACGCCAAGCAGATTGAAACCAAGGACGGCGACATCATCGTCGGCGTATTCGTGCGCAAGACCGACACCGGTGTCATCCTGCGCACCTCGGAAGACAAGGAAGTCACCATCGCCGCGAACAACATCTTTTCGCAAAAGGATGCACCGTCGCTGATGCCGCCTGGATTGACCGACGGCCTGACGCGGCCGGAGTTTGTCGACCTCGTCGCGTTCATGTCGAAACTCGGCAAGGAAGGCGATTACAAAGTGACGCCGCAACGGTTCATTCGCACCTGGAGGACACCGATCGGCACGAAAGCGACCGGCGATTTCTACCGCCACGGCGGCGTCGCGGTCTTCCCGAAAAACCAGGCGGGTGTGCAGTGGACCCCGGTTTATTCGCTGGTCAACGGCGCCGCCCCGTGGAACGAAACGTACAAAGGCTGGGTCAACGGCCCCCGTTACGGCCTGCTCCGAGGCAAACTCGAAGTCACCACCGCTGGAAGTGTTGCATTGAAACTTTCGAACACTGAAGGCGTCCTGCTCTTCGTCGGCGATAAGCAAGTACCGGTCAGCGGCACAACCACGTTCGACGTGAGCAAAGGCACGCACACGCTGACCTTCGCGATCATGGAAGGCAAACACCGTGGTGCATTCTCGGCGGAACTTGTTGACGTCAAAGGATCGCCGGCGCGGGCGCGGGTGGTGAACGGGAAGTGAGTCGTAGGCCCGGGCCTGCCCGGCCAGGGTTGCAACTGCGGGTTTCATTCCTGTCCGGGCAGGCCCGGACCTACAACGCCGAAAACCGGTGGTGTTTCTCTTGGGATTCAACGCGAACAGCCTCTGTTGTTGGTCATGCGGTTATGCATTGCGAGGCTTGATCTCGGCCGACGTGTGTCCCGAATGTGGTTATTCCGTAGACGAATCGGTGGCGCGCGCCCGCGCCACCGAGCGATTCGATCTGTCGTCCTACCGAACGCGCATGCTCATCCTTACGCTTTCCAGCATGGCAATGGTGGCAGTCGTCGTGGGAATGGTTTGGTTCGGCAGCGAACTTGCGGTTGCCGCGGCTGTGGCAGCCGTGTTTCTTCCGATCGGCACGTTTGCCATGTGGATCGCGTTCGGCGATGCGTGTTCCGTGTCGCTCCTGATGGATCGAAAGACTGCGGATGTCATGGCTGTGCTGGTCTGGTCCGTGATTCAGGTGGTCTTAGATTGTGTCGCGCTCGTGGCGCTGATCGGTTGGCTTGTTCTTTATTGATCTCATGGATGGGCTGGCCCCGATGCCATTCTCCACCGACAATCTGAAATGTTCGCAATGCGACTATCTCCTCCGGGGATTGAATGAATCCGACTGTTGTCCTGAGTGCGGTCAGCCGATTCATGAGTCGGCGATCCATCAGCGAATGAGTCAAGAGTTCGGTGAGAAACGGCTGCGATTTCACATCAACCTGTGGATGGTGGTAAGTTTGATCTTTGCCGTTTGGGGTTTGAGTCAATACTTGGATTCGAGTCCCTACATCGGTGAGGCGTTGATTATTCTGCTCTGCTCCGCAGTGTGCGCCGTTCTGTCGTGCGGTATCTTTGTCCTGTGCGTTCGGCTCTACGTCATCAAACAAAGGATGACCCGGGAGATTGCAATGGGCGGCGCATGGTGCGGGGTGGTCTGGGTGTGGGTATTTCTTTTGTGTGTGGCGGGGTGACCCTTTGAAGAATGATTCTTCACCCACATTGCCCGAAGTCGGCGTTCGATCGAACAGGTTGAAGTGCTGCCGGTGTGATTATCTGTTGGCGGGCTTGGGCGAAGCCGCGGCTGAGTGTCCGGAGTGCGGGACGCCGATCGTCGATTCGGAACATTGTGAACTCGCCCGGCGTTCCGGCCGACTGACCCGCCTCGTCCTGGCGGAGTTGTTCCTGCCCGTGATCAGCATCATGCTGGCGATTGCGGCGTTCACAAAGATCACCGGCATCCGGGAGGACATCCGCTGGTTCCTTGCGCTGTTGGGCGTTGCGAATGCTGTGGCGGTTCTTGCGATGATCTATGCGCGACGACACTACCTCATCACCAAACGATTCACCGCAAGCGGCATGTGGACGGCCCTCGTTCTGGCGCTGATCATTCTTCTGGATCTCACCCTAATTGTCATCAAGGTGCTGTGGTACGTGGTTTGAACGGACGGGGTGGGGCGACGATCAATCGTGCCACGTTCCACTCACTCAACGGTTCGTTCATGCGTTTCTCAACGTACAACCTCCACTGTTCGCAATGCCGTTACCTTTTGCGTGGAATGGATAGCGCGGATCGCTGTCCGGAGTGTGGGCATTCCATCCGCGAATCGGCGATGCGGCGAAACATCGAAATCAGCTACAACGCCAAGAAGTTGCGGAAGCTGATTTATGGTTGGACGGCGGCCGGCGTGGGATTCGGCGTGTTGGGGATGAGTCAATATCTTATTCCCGGGCGTTCCATTTCGGCATTCCTGATTTTTCTCTATTCCTATGTGATGTGCGGGTTGCTGTCCAGCAACGTGCTGCGTGCATGGGGCTCCGAGATAAGAGAGTGGCAGATTTGGATTGACAAGCAGGCCCCGAAGGAGTGTGCTGGGGAACTCAATGAATTTGCGGCCGAGGTTATCG
>JANQKH010000051.1 GCA_028281215.1 Phycisphaeraceae bacterium
CCGTTGGAAGTGAATATTGAGTCGGAGGTGAAAGGACCGATGGCGGCGAAGGCGAACCATCAAACGTTGACGATGAAGTTGAAACCGAAGTCGTCGGCCCTGCACTGGCGAACTTTCGAGGCGGAGCAGATCGGGCAGGTGCATGCAACGGTTCGCGTGCAGGCGGTGTCGCCGACGAGCGGGGTGAACCTTCGAGCGGACAACGTGGCGTCGCTCGCGGTTCGGTCGGCGGCGCCTCTGCATGCGGACATCCAACTGGTCCGCGCCGACGCCGGCAAGCCCATCGACATCAATCCGTCGGACGAGATTGAAGCCAAAACCGCAAGACTCCAACTCCACATCAGCGGAAATCCATCCGTGCAGTTGCGGCCGGCGGTCGAACAGTTGCTCGATTATCCATACGGCTGCGTCGAGCAGACCACCAGCCGACTCATGGCGATTCTGCATGCCCACGAAATCATCGGCCTCGATCAGCCCAACGACCAACGCATCGAACACGCACGCGATATGGTCAACGCTGGTATCACCAGACTTTGGATGATGCAGACTTCCAGCGGCGGTCTCGCGTACTGGCCCGGCGGACGCCGACCACAGATGTGGGGCACCGCCTACGCCGCGGGGTTTCTCGTCGACGCTAAAGCCGCGGGCTTCCAGATCGATGAACAGTTCATCAAGCCGTTGCTCAAGTACCTCGCCGATCGGTTGAAGCACGGCGGCAATGACGACGAAGTGGACGACAACACCCGTGCCCTGATCGTCCGTGTGCTCGCCACCTTCGATCAGCCCGACCAGGGTTGGATGGCGCGACTGACGGAGCGCACCAAGCACCTGGACATCGCCGGCCGCGCTCATCTCGCCGCCGCGTGGTTGGCGATCGCTCGAAAGGACAAAGCCCGCTCGGTTCTGCTCGACGACACGCTCGGGCAATCGATCAAGACGACCTCGTCCAGCCGGCTGACATCGCAGGTCACGCAGGAAGCCGCGCTGTTGAAGGTGTTGCTCGCGCTGGACGACGATCACCCTTGGATTGCAAAACTGGTGCTGCGGTTGAACCAGTCCCGCAAGCAAGGCCAATGGGGAACGACACTCAGCAACGCTGCCGCGATTAACGCACTGTCGGCCTATCAAGCGAGGCAAACTTCGCCCGCGCGGTTCACCGGCACCATCCATCGCGGCGATCAAACGCTGGTTTCTTTTGATCACACCCAACCGCTTCAGTTTCGCACCGATGAAGGCGATCAACCTCTGCGCATCGAGACACAGGGAACGGGCAGCGTTTACATCACCACCATGACGCGCGGCGCCGCCACCGACGATGCGATCAAACCGCACGACCACCAACTGCGCGTACGCCGCCGCTGGTTCGATCTTCATGACAAGCCGATCGACCCGTCGACGCTCAAGGTCGGCGACCTTGTCTTCGTGGCGGTCGACCTGGTCGCGCCACAACTGGATGAGTATGAATCGATCGACAACATCGCGATCGTGGATGCGTTGCCGGCCGGCATGGAAGTCGAAAACCCGCGACTGATGGTCGCTGCGACCAGCCGCGATGAAGGCGATCAAGCCGACCGCGTTGAGTTCCTCGATGACCGCGTCATTCTCTTCGCCGGCGCGGCTCGCCAGGCAAAAACGTTCCGATACACCCTGCGCGTCACCACGAAAGGTTCGTTCACCGTGCCGCCGATCCAGGCGTCGTGCATGTACGACCCGGCCGTCGCATCGCTTGCCCAGGCCGGTGTCATGCAGGTGACTGAATAAACGCAACTCCATGAAACGATTCCTCGTACGTCTGAAGCTTTGGTGCAAGCGACTCGCCCTCGCTTGCCTGACGTTGGTGTTGTTCGCGCTGATCGTCTTCATCGCGGCGTGGTTCCTGTTCCCATTTCCGACGCAGAAGTTGGACGCGCTGCCGCGCAGTCCGGTCGTCACCGATCGGCACGGCACGGTGATGCTCGACCTTGTCGGCACCGACGATCAATGGCGACTGCCGATCGAACTGGATGACATGTCGCCATGGATCGCCAAGGCGACGATCGCCGTCGAGGATGAACGGTTTTCGTCGCATCCGGGCGTGGATCCCGTCGCGGT
>JANQKH010000055.1 GCA_028281215.1 Phycisphaeraceae bacterium
TCGACCAGGTTCCATTCGCGTGCGCGTTCGGTCAGCCGCGTGTCGGCATTGTCGGCGCGGAGCAACAGGCGAAACTCGGCCCGGCTGGTGAACATGCGATACGGTTCGCGCGGCGTCTTGGTAACCAAGTCGTCCAACATCACGCCGATATACGCCTGATCGCGGCGTAGACGGATCAGCGATTCACCTTGCAGGTAACGCACGGCGTTCAACCCGGCGAGCAAACCTTGACTGCCCGCCTCTTCGTAGCCACTCGTACCGTTGATCTGCCCGGCGAGGAACAGGCCTTCAACGCGCTTGGTCATGCATGTGGCATCAATCTGGTGAGGCCAAACCATGTCGTATTCCACGGCGTAGCCGTAACGCAACACCTTCGCGTGCTCGCATCCGGGCAGGTTGGCGATAATGGTGTCCTGCACATCGGCCGGCAACGACGTGCTGATACCGTTGCAGTAAATCTCATTCGTATCGAGCGATTCAGGTTCGAGGAACACATGATGCGACGGCTTTTCCGCGAAACGCACGACTTTGTCTTCAATGCTCGGGCAGTAGCGCGGACCGGCGGTTTCGATCTGGCCGTTGTACATCGGCGCGCGGTCGAGGTTGGCGTGGATCGCGTCGTGCACGATTGCGTTGGTTTCGGTCAGCCAGCACGGCGTTTGCGGCAGCGAAGGGAACAGTTCGGCGACGCGCGCGTATGTTTCATCGGTATTGCCCGTGCCGTTCCGCAACGTCATGTCACTGAACGGCGTCGGCGTTGGATCGCCGGGCTGTTCGTCGAGTGCTTGGAAATCGATCGACTCGGCGGCAAGGCGCGGCGGCGTGCCGGTTTTGAGTCTACCGAGTTCAAACCCCAGCGTCTGCAACGCGCCACTAATGCCGACCACCGTGCCTTCACCGATACGGCCGCCTTCAGTTTGGCTTTCCCCGGTGTGCATCAGTGCCCGCATAAACGTGCCGGTCGTGAGCACAACGGCTTTGGCTTCGAGCAGGACAGGCTTTTCGGCGGCGTCGATCGCGCCGAACTCGCCGCAACAGTCGGCCGTCTCGCGCGGTGCATTGAAGTGAGCGTCGGCTTTGTAGATTACACCGGCAACTCGACCGGCGTCGACCACAAATTGCTCCACCGTGCCGCCGAGCACGGTCAGGTTCGGTCGCGTGCCGAGCAATCGCTGCACTTCGTGCGCGTACTTGTATTTGTCCGATTGACATCGCGGCCCGCGCACGGCTGGGCCTTTGCTCTGATTCAACACGCGAAACTGAATACCGGTCGCATCAGCGGCGAGGCCCATAAGTCCACCAAGTGCATCGATCTCGCGAACAATCTGCCCCTTGGCCAAGCCGCCGATCGCCGGGTTGCAACTCATCGCACCGGTCTTGGTCGGGTCCATGGTGATCATGGCGACTCGACCGACGTCGCGCTCGCTTCGCCCGAGGCGCAGCGCGTTGGACGCAGCCCACGCGGCTTCGGCGCCTGCGTGTCCGCCGCCAATCACGATGATGTCGTAGCGACCTTGGGGTTTCATGGGAGAGGGATTATAGGCAGCGGCAACAACCGGACCGAGCAACACGCCGACAATCAACGAGGCTGTCCGGACGCCTGTGGTATTTGGCCGTGTGCTTGTGAAATATTACGAGCGCGGCGGTGTCAGTGGATTCTTGCGTTACCTTATCGAGCCGACGTGGCGCCAGCGCGGCGCGCGCCCGCCTTCGGCTTGATGGGCGATAGTTCAACCACTAGCCTATCGACTCACAAGTGAGGCGCCACATTGGAGGAGTCGGCGTCATACTGCCTTTACCCGCGAAGGAAGCAACATGAGCGACAAGCAGTTTAACGTGGCGATGGTCGGACTCGGATTCGGCGCCGAATTCATTCCGATTTACCAGGCACACGCGAACGGCAACGTCCACGCCGTCTGCCGCCGCAACGAAGTGGAGATGAACAAACTTGCCGACGAGTTCGGCATCGCCAATCGCTATACGAAGTATGAAGACGTGCTCGCTGATAGCGATGTGGATTACGTGCATATCAACTCACCGATCGAGGATCACGCGTGGATGTCGATGGAAGCGCTCAAAGCCGGCAAGCACGTGATGTGCACAGTACCGATGGCGCGAACGATTGAAGAGTGCGAACAGATCTGCCAACTCGTGGACGAGACCGGTCTCAAGTACATGATGGCGGAAACCGTCGTCTACAGCCGTGAGTTTCTTTACATCAAGGAACTCTACGAAGAAGGGGATCTCGGCAAGATTCAATACCTCGCCGCATCGCATCCACAAGACATGGACGGCTGGCCGGAGTATTGGCAGCGCATGGTGCCGATGCACTATGCGACACACGTGGTTTCCCCCTGCCTGGGCATGGTCAACGGTGTGGCAGAGTACGTGTCGTGCTTCGGCTCCGGCACCGTGCGCGATGACATCAAGGAAAAGACCGGCTACTCCTCATCCGTGCAGACCTGCCACATCAAACTGAAAGATTCGGACCTGGTCGCGCATATCTGGCGATTCCTTTACGACACGGCAAGGCAGTATCGCGAAAGCATCGACGTGTACGGTTCAAAGAAGAGTTTTGAGTGGACACTGATTGAGAACGAACCGCATGTGTTGCACACGGCGAAGCTTCCGGAATCGGAGATTGCGTCCAAGGTGGAAGTGCCGGACTACGCGCACCTTCTACCGAAGGAGATACAGAAGTTCACACTGCCGCAGGAGATTCACGACGCGGAACACCTTTCGTTTGTACAGGGCGGCGGGCACGGCGGCTCGCATCCGCACATGGTGCATGAGTTCCTTTCGGCGCTGCTGGAAGATCGCGATCCCTGGCCGAACGCCGTGCAATCGGCAAACTGGACATGCGTGGGTTTGTGCGCACACGAATCGGCGGAAAAAGGCGGCGCGATTGTGCATCTGCCGGCGTTCACGCAAGGATGAACAGCCTCATGCCACGTCATGGGTTGAGTTGATCCAGCGCGACTTGGGCGCGCTCGCGAACCTTGTCGTCCCGGTCGTTTTT
>JANQKH010000057.1 GCA_028281215.1 Phycisphaeraceae bacterium
CCGGCAACAGGGATCTGCCGTTTGCCACTCAACGCAGTGATCGTTGGTCAATGCACGAAGTCCCGCTGGGTGTCCTGCCGGAAGACGTTGAGTTGCCCCTGACGCGGGGCGATCGCAATAAGATTGTCCAGACGTTGAAATCTCTAGACGTTCAGCGGCGGGTTGCGGAAGCACATCGGATCATCGAAAGCAACCCGGCAAATGTCAATAAAGAATCAGAAGAATGAACACGCCGATCAGTATCATCGTGGTGATTGAAAACGTCCCCACGTGTTCACGTTGAAATGGCGATGCTCTGCTTTCCTGTTCTTGGTTTATGGTTTTAGTCGTGCGTAGCCCGCCCTACGCCTCGCCACACTTCGTGATTGCTCACACCACGGATATAATGAGCTGAGATTTGTACTGGGGCTTGTCCATTCATTCGAAAGCGATCAGGTATGCGCAGAACACTTTTCGGTTTTGTAGTGTTGGCCGTCTTTTTTCTCATGGGCTGTCAGGCCAGCCGGTTTTATGTTCCGCAGTCGGAAAACGAAGCATTGGACGCACTCGACAAGGCGGCGGACGACCGATTCGCGGCGGTCGATCGCATCAGTTGGGCGGATGCTGCGATCCGTTCAAATTATTTACAGAAACGGGATCTCGCTGAGGCGTATTACCAGCGTGGGATTGCGCGGGATGATTTGGGCCAGTTTGAATACGTCATTGAGGATATGGATCAGGTGATTCGATTGTCGCCGAACGATGGTGACGCGTACGGCGCCCGGGGCACAGCCCTGCATGCGTTGGGGTATTACGACGATGCGATTGACGATTACCGGCAAGCGTACCGCATCACGCGTAACCAAGCCTATTTGAAATATGAACGCATGGCGGCAGACGATCGGCGACAGGGTCGGGCGCCGCCCGGTGGTCGTACGGATCCGCCGCGAGGTCAGCCTGTACCACCACAATCGCAGCAGTACGTGATGTACTTCGAGGGTTTCTATGCGGAACGGATTCAGCGCGACTCGTTGGTCCATCCAAGCAACGAGATGTTCTTCCACATCGACGCCGCCCAACTCGGCGACAATCGTGCGTTGGTTCGCATGCCGAGGAATCGCACGGCTTACACCAATATCAAGAAGGGAACACGGCGTTCGGATCGCACGAAGATCTGGACCGGACAGGGGAAAAAGGGATTCAGAATCGTCGTGGATGCTCAGGAATATGACAAGAACGGAAAGCCGGATTCATTGGGCGCTGCGACCGCGGTGAACGTGGATGTCCCAAACCTCTTGGCCCGAGGATTCACAAAAAAATATGGATTTAATTACCACGTCCATGTACCGGTTTCACAGAACGGAGCGCGATATCACTTCTTCTTTTCATTTGCGAAAAGATAGCAGACGGCACGTAGCCACCTGACGCCGCCTGCCTGCCCCGCACCGCTATGATTAGCCGGAGGTTGCCATGCGACTGTTTCAACTTTCAATCGTTGTGGTCATGTCGTGGTCGGCCGGGTGTTCGCCCGTGATCGTCAATGAGCCGATCGGCAAGCCTGTTGTCATCGATGCCAAGCAGATCGTTGAGCTGACCGGGCGATGGCAGGTAGGTGACCATCAGTTCATCGTGGAGCACGTCAAGGGAAATCGATTCAAAGCGACACGAATCCAGAAGCCGAATGAGGGCAAGGATGGGCCGAAGTTTTTTCTGTTGCACCATACGGACAAAGATCACGTCTACATGCACGTCGAGGAAAAAGACGAGTTGCAGAAAAAGATGCGGTACATGCTGCTTCGTGTAGGGCATGGCGGCGGGAAACAGATCGTATTGTTCATGGCCAACGTGCATTCGTTCGCCAAGGCGGTTGTGGCGGGCGAACTGAAAGGCGAAGTCCAACGCGATGACAACCGAAGCCCGACGAGTGTGAAACTGTCGTCATCAAAGTCAGAAATCGAAAAGTGGTTGAAGGATCAGCCCAATGAACCGTTCCTGTTGAACCACGTGGCGGTGTGCACCAAGTTGAAACAGGTGAAGTGAATTGGTGGGACGGTGACGTGAAGCAGGTGAGGTGAATGCACCTGTCATTTCGTTGTGCAGCTTGGATCGTCAGGCCAAATGACCTGATCGACGCGGAATTGACTTCAAACCCGCCGTTCAAACAGTTCGATCGTCCTGCCGTCCGGATCTTCCACCAACATGCGCGGCCCCCAGGGATATTCCGTGGGCGGTTGTTTGATTGTCGCGCCGAGTTGTTGCATGGCTTCAAACGCGCGTTCAAGCGAATCAACCGCCAGCCCCGGCATCACACTGCCGGCGGCGCGAAACGATGCCGTCCCGTTTTCGGTTCCCTCGAAGATTGCAAAATGGACGGGGCCCAGTTCACAGGCGAAGTGTTTCGGTCCGTCTTCGTGGCTTTCTTCTTCCAACGGTAATCCGATCGCCCGATAGAAGGCGACCGTTTCCGACAACTGCCTGGCAAACACAATCAATGCGCCGAGTTCCATCGGGTTTCCTCAATTTGGTGACGCGCATAGCCTACAGTCTCGGTCGGACTTCGACATCGAACAAGTTGAACCAGGCGACGCTGCGCGTGCAGCGAATCTGTACGTACCGGGCGGTGGTGCCGGGGCTGAACGTGGCGGCGAGCACGTCGAAGCTGCGCCGCGTGCCGTTGAACGATTTGACGAGTTTGGCGCCAGCGATGTTGCCCTGCATCGGACGGTCGGAGATGTAGAACTGGTGCGACGCTGGTCCGACCGGCGCGAACTGGAGTTCAGCTTCGATGGACGCCAGTTCGTACACCGCGCCGAGGTCGAGTTCGATCCAGCCACTGTACGCGCCGCTGCTCCAGATGGTCTGGTTGTTGCCGTCGAGAATATTGGCGGGGACTTTGTGCAAGTAGCCACCGCTTGCCGAAACCTTGGCGGGTTTAATCGGTTTGTCTGCGGCGATGACCTGCACTGCACATCGCTTGAGCGACGCCAGCGGTACGTGAAGTTTGCCCAATACCGTGTTAACCTCGAATCCCGCAGCGGTCGCCGTACCGGTGAGGCGGTCGCCTTTGGGCCATTGCACTGCGACGGTTTCCTGGTCGGCGTGCACCTCGATGTGGGCAAGTTCGGCAAGCGGCACGTTCACTTTGCCCACGCGCGATTGCAGGCCGATGGTTGGATTTGCTTCACAAGGTTCGCCGAACAGGCGTGAGCCGTCGGTCAGTTCCATTTCAAGGCGCAAACGATATTTCGTTTCGGTCGGTTCCACTTGTTCCGTGGGTTCGGCGATCGCGGCGTGGGTGGTGCCGATCGCCAGCATGGCGACAGCAATCAAGGACTTGGTGGACCAGTGTGTGCGTGTCATGTTGTGTCTCCTGAGAAGAGGCTGCATGGATGCATTCCATGGGCGGTCACGTTTCCCATGAGACGGACGAGTCGTCCGGATGTTCGCGGTCGTTGCAGAGTTGTGACACGATTCTTTAAATCCAGGAACAATCCCACGTGTTTTTTCCGTGTATCGCCACTTCCGCGATATATTTTTCCCTTGTCGTCAACGTGTTCTTCGATGACAATGGCAACATGATCCAATACCACCTCTTTCGTTTTCCATTTGGCAACGTCTGGCCGTCTGTGTTGGTTATTGTTCTGGTGTCAACGAGCATAGGGCTGTCTGCATTGAGGTCCGATCCGCAGCGCGGGCAACGTGCATCGTCCAGTGAAGCGGGCGTGAAGCCGATTGTGCCGGGGCTGTTCGGCAAGAACGAACGCGTGGCGGTCAAAAACGGGATGGCGTTTCTGTTGAACGAGCAACAGGCAGACGGCGGCGTCGGACGAAAGGGCCTGCGGGTGCGCGTTGGGGCGACGGCGCTGACTCTGCTCGCTTGGCTGGGCAGTGACGAGCCGCGCCGGTTTGACAAACCGATTGCTAAAGCCGTCACGTTTTTGATCAGCCGGCAGACGGATTCGGGGTTGATTGTTTCTGCCAACTCTTCCCACGGCCCGATGTATTCGCACGGTTTTGCCACGCTCGCACTGGCAAAGACACAGGCGGTCAAACCGAATGACAAAACCAAGGCGGCGCTGGTCAAAGCCGTGAAGTTGATCACCAGCGCACAAAACAAGACGGACGGCTGGCGGTACACGCCGACCAGTCGAGACGCGGATCTGCCGGCGGTGGTCTGTCAGGTCAGCGCGTTGGCGGCAGCGAAGCAGGTTGGTGTGGAAGTGGACGACAAAGTGATTGAGCGCGCGATGGCGTACGTGTTGAAATGTTCAAACGCCGACGGCGGATTCAGTTACATGCCCAATGTGCAATCGAGCAACTATCCGCGATCAGCCGCTGCGTTGTCCGCGATTTATGCCACTGGACATGGGCGCGACGCACTGAAGAAAGGCGTGGACTATATGCTCAAACACGATATTGCCGCATTGCGCACGCACCGATATTACGCCTTTTTCTATGCGTCCTTCGCGATGGCTCAGCAGGATGCAAAACTCTTTCGCCAATGGTATGGACGTGTATCACAGTTGCTGCGTTCGGCGCAGGCCGGCAATGGTGCGTGGCGCGTCGCTGGTCCGGATGATTATGTGACGGTCTACTCCGCCATGGCGATCATCGCGCTACAAAGTCCCAACGGCCGGCTTCGTCTTGCGTCGCCGGACAAACGGTGAAATCCGTTTGTTTCACTATCTCCCGGAT
>JANQKH010000125.1 GCA_028281215.1 Phycisphaeraceae bacterium
TTCACACCCCAGCGGCCGAACCAGCAGCCTTCCGGTTCCTGCGTCTGTTTCAAAAACGCGATCGCGTGTTGCACTGCGGGGTGTTCGATCGTGAAACCATGTTGGCCGAGGCATTCCAACGTGCGGCCGGTGATGTCGGCGCAGCTTGGATCCTGGATCGCGTTGTGATCGGCGAACGGTACGCAGTCATAGAGCGGGCGATCCTTCGTACGATCAAACGCCGCCCATCCTCCGTCGTTGTTCTGCATCGCGAGGATCCAATCGATCGCGCGCTTCGACGCCGCCAGCGCCTGCGGCAGTTTTGCCAAACCATCGACGTAGGCTATGCGTTTGAGCGCCATGCTGACCATCACGGTATCGTCGACGTCGGGGTACCACGGGTTGTGATACTCGAAGAACCAGCCGGAGAAATCGACGTCGCCCTTCACGTTGGCGACCCAGTCGGCCTTCTTTCGGCATTCTTTGCCGACCAGCCAGTCGGCGCAGCGCTGCATCGACTCGTGTTCGCCGGTCAGGCCGGCTTCCACCAAGGCATACGCGGCGATGCCCGTGTCCCACAACGGCGATTCGCACGGTTGAAGGTGAATTGTCTCGGCGTCGGCGGGATCAACCGGTGAATCCGGCGCCGGTCCTTGCGTCACTTCCACGCCCGCCGCCACGTCATCGTTTAAGGGATACTCGGCGCCGTTGCGAGGCGTGCTTTGTTCGTCCGCCCGATCATAAATCATGTAATTCGATAAGTGCCGATGGTTGTCACGAATGACCGGATGATCCTTGTCGTAGCCACGTCCCTTGATCAGCGCAATCAGCAAATAAACAATGGGCGGAAAAATCGCACCGGGACCGTCGGAATCTTTGCAGTGTTCGACGATCCAGTCTTCCATGCGCTGGAGCGACCTGTTGCGAAGCAGACTCATCAGCCCGACCTTGTCCGCCAACTTCATGCACTTGTCGGCGACGAGAAAGAAGCGTGTCCAGAACCGGCTCTTGCCGAACCCGGTCGCGAGCAACCGGTTGCGATTGCGCCGGTCCTTGAAGAGTTCGCCGATATCAAACTTCGTTGGCAGGTCGCGCTTCACCTTGGCAGTCGTCACAATCGAAAGCGGCACAATCATCGTCCGCGACCAGGCGCTCACTTTGTCCAGATGAAAGTAAAACCACTTGGGGAAATAGACGATCTGAGGCGGAATGGTCGGCACCGCGTCATACGTGACCTGACCCAGACATGCGAGATAAAACTTTGAAAAACTATTGATCCGTTCGGCGCCACCGTGCTGAAGGATCAGCTCGCGCGCTTTGGTCATGTGCAGCGCGTGGATGTCATCGCCCATGAGTTTGAGCGCGAAGTAGCCTTTGACCGTCGCACTGATGTCAAGCTTGCCGCCCCCCAACGAACCACCCGGATACTGACCCCACGAACCGTCGGCGCGCTGCTGCCGGCGAAGGTACTCGGCAATCTTCGGTAAACGCTCGGCGAACCAGGGCTCCGTCTCCTGCCCGATGATCCAGATTGCCAGAATGTATTCGCTTTGAAGGATCGAATCACCTTCTAGCTCGGCACACCAATGGCCGTCGGCATGTTGCAAACCGAGCAGATGATCAACGGCCCGTTGCAATGTGGAACGCACCATCCCGCTGAGATCGCTCGACTCGGCAGACGCGGTCGCTGTACGCGCGGGCTTTGGCGGCTCGATACCGGGCACCACGTGCGGCGGATCGGTCGACCCGGTGTCGTTGACAGGTTGTTCCACCTCAACGGGCTTCATGATTCCATTCCTGAAAAAGTCTTGTACCGCGTGACGAATACTTAGGATGGTTCAAGGTAACATGGATTTTCCCCGCCAACAATTGTTGCGATTCTGCCAACCTGCATGAACGAAGATTCACATCAAAAGAAAAAGCCCCCGGACGGCCGGGGGCGTTGGATTGCGATGGCGTTGAAGTCTGATTCAGGCGGCGCGTCGCCGGCGCATGAGTGCGCCACTACCGGCGATCAGCAGAAGCAAACCAGTGGTCGGTTCGGGCACGATCGCGTCGATCTTGGCGGCGCGAATTTCCATCAAGGTGAAGAACGAGCCGCTTTGGGCTGACGAGTCGTGTGCGACGAGCCGAATCGTGTCAAAAGTATCACCGGCACTCAAAAGCGATGAAAAATCAGCACGCAGGTGAGGGACGGCTTCAGTGACATTGTTGCCCTGACCGGTTGGTTCGATGGCCAATCCGTTCAGTGATGCGACCAGGACACCGCCGACCCCGCCTGAGTACAGTTCGAGGTCGATGTTGTCATCCCGGTCCGTACAGCAGTTGCTTCGGCCATACAGATCAATCACAAACTCTTCGAGACCGGTTTGTGGGCCGTCGGTGAGGTTGTAAACCAGCACGGCATCATTGCCGTCGCCTTGATTCTGATGATATCCCGCTGCACCGGAGTACGAAACAGTTGGGAACGCTCCAACAGGGGCATCGGGATCGTATGCGAATGGATCGTTCAACGTATTGTTGATATTTCCACCAAACCCGCTTCCGGTCGATTCGCCCGGACTGGCGGTCAGGCTGACTTCTTCGAACGGTGTGGGTTGAATCGCGTCTGCATTGAATGTGAATGAAGCGAACGAGTTGGTCGGAACTTGCCCGGCAAAACTTTGTGTGGCGACAAGCGCGCCAATGTTGCCGTTGCCGTCGTCGCCGTACAACTCAACATTGAACGAAGCGAGGCGGTTCTGACAGCACCCATCATTGCGTTGCCACACGCGCACGTCGCCGATGTCAACGCTTTGCCCCAAATCAACCTGCGCCACGATCGGTAGGGGATTCTGGCGCGACCATGTATCGCCGCCGGTTTCCAATGCACCATTCACAAGCGAGCTGTCGGCGCCGTGTTGAGGCGTACCGAAAACGGTGGATCCAACCGCGCCTTTGGACGATAGCGCAAAGTCATTGGCGTTGTCTACACCGGGAAGAAGCGTGGCGCCGATGCCGAACACTTCGATTTCACCAATATGAAACCGGTTGGCGTCGCCGGGATTGATTGAATCATCGGTTTTAACTACGCGAACGAATCGAGCGCCGGTCAGCGCACCATGAGCTTGCTCGGCGGATATCAACATCGTGCCGGCAGTCACCAACAATGCGCACAATAGCGCCGTTCGACAATTCCTGTCTCGCAAAGTCAACATGGGATCTCCTATTCCCCGGGGGTTCTGGTTCGCACTAAAGGACGGGCAACATTAAGTTTTACAAATGGCTTCAATTTCACATTTTAACTCAAGGTGGAGATCGATTCAATAAAAATCACCAATTGGCAGCTTACCTTAGGCGACGATTCGCGCTCTTGAACCCGTTCTGTATTACAAGGCTGACGACCGTATTCGGCCACGGTGCCGTTGACGGAGTAAAAAACAAAAGCCCCCGGACGGCCGAGGGCGTGATGTTACGATTGTTGTGTCTTCCAACTCAGGTGCTGCGTTGTCGGCGCATCGTCGCCAAGCCTGCCAAGCTCAGCAGCAATACGCTGGCCGGTTCGGGAATGTGCGGTGTGGCGAACGCGCGGAATTCGGAGAGCACGATGTTGCCGTTTGAGCCCGGGAAGCCGACCGTGCCGCCAGTTGCCGTAAACGCTTCAAGGCGGATGCCGGTGATGTCTTCGAATCGGCTGTTGAAGATCAACGTGTGCAGATCGGGTACGCCGTTGCTGCCGCTAAACAGGATTGACTCATCCAGTTGCAGCGTGCCGACGCTTCCTGCAAGGGTCGTTTCGATCTCGTCAGGCGAAACGATTTCCCAATTAATGCCCGCGTCAGTCGCGGTGGGATTGGCGTCTGACGTGACGGAGATACGTACGTTCTCAAGTTTGTGAGCATTGAAGCCGCTGAAGTAAGCCAATTCGACTACCAGATCGTCGGCGTCGATCGGGGCGTCGAAAGCAAACACCGCAGTCTGATCCTGATTCTGCTGACCGAACACGCCCCATCCGTTGTTGCCGTGCAGCACGCCGTCGGCGGCGGAGCCGATGGTGAACGAACCGCCTTGATCAAACGTCGCGGTCGCGTTGGCGATGTTCAGTTCCATCCGGTTGTGCGATGGGGTCAGGCCGGCGTTGAAGTCGGCGGCGAACTCGGTGATCACGGCGTTGCCGTTTGAGTTGTGCGGCGGGCCGGCGCTGCGACCGACGAATCCATCCGGACCAGGCAATGCTTCCAGTCGGATGCCGGTCACATTGCCCAGCGGGTTGAAGCTGGTGATGGTGAAGGTCTCGGTGGCCGGGTTAGCGCCCGACGCAGTGATGATGTTGTTACCGCTGATCGTGGTGGTCGCACCACCTGCGCTGATTACGCTTGCCGGTTCGATCAGCACCCAGTTGGCGCCCGAAACGGTCACGTCGCCGGCCGGTGCTTCCGCGCCGCTGGGTGGATTGCCGTCTGCAAATGTCGATCGATCTGCGTCCGTCACCGAAAGGCGGAAACTCTGCGGTGCATGGCCGCCGAACTGATTTTGCGTGATCGTGAAGGTGAACTGGCCCGGGCCTTCCACGTCCGACACGGTTTCGTACGCGATGACCGTCGCGCTTCGGCGGTTGTTGAAGAAACCCATGCCGCCGTTGACGGCATTGCCATCAATCGTCTGACCGACGTTGCCGAAGTTGTTTTGATGGAACGTCGCCGTCGCTTCCTGAAGCGCGACCGGGGCCGCCGCCGCGAAGGTGCAGAAGGCAAACGTCAAGCACAATGCCGATGTGAAAAGACGAAACATGACCGATCTCCTGAAAAGTGTCTGTCCCGCGAGGGACACTCCAGTGAATTGTGGTGAACCCTTCGACCATTCACCTCCACACCAACTGAGATGGTGGGATGTGGATCAATTCCCACGATGAGTACAAATAAAGTAATCGCACAATGGGGATTTTTCAAGTGGAATTGTCGGAAATTGGAGGAATCGCAAGAATCCGGCTCTCCGGCGCGCAAGAAGGCAACACAGTAAAAAGCAGCAGGCCGCTTGCAGCCGTTTGATCGAATTGTCGGAAGGCGGCCTTCCGCCTTTGTTGATCAATCCGTACCGTCCAGCGCGTGCACCGTATGAACTACAGCATTCCGCATCACGTCTCCATCTTTCGTTTCCAGGTCGTATTTGACCATCATCTGCATCGCCCGTTTCATGTCATCGATGAATAACGTGATGGTTTTGCCGTCGCGGCTCAGTTCGGCTTTGGTCACCTTGACATCATCACGGCCTCTCCTACTCGGGTCCGCGATGGACATCTCCGGCGAACCGTACTTGGAACTGTAAATGTAATTCCAGCGTTTCACTTCAAAGCTGTCCAGGTCTTCGGCCAGTTCGCGGTCAAGTTTGTTTGTGAAAGTCAGTCGCACACCATGCTTCACTGCTTCAAGCTTTGTCGGCAGCAGGGCGGGCCTGCCGGTGTAACGCACGCGGTAGAACGCGCCATCGAGTGCGCCTTTGGTCTGCCAGCCTTTCAAGCCGAGCACGTAGAGTTGTCCGTCGCGCGGATTAAAACGCACCCGATGGATGCCTGTGCCGAAGTTGAGCGGGAAAGTGACGACGCCGCCTTGCGTGATCGTTTTGCTGGCGTTGCGCGGATCGTAATCTTTCGGCTGCGTCCACGGTAATGTTTCGTGCATCAACAGAAACAGTCGGCACTGACCATACGACGTCGCCACCCAGTTCCCTTTGTAGGGTCCCCATCGATGGTCCGCGATGTACGCCAGCCCGCCCGGCGAATTGTCGACGTCCTTGGGCAGCCAACAGACCGGCCGCTTGTACGCGTCGTCCGGCGGATCGATTCTTAAATGCGCATGCGGTTTGTAACCGACGTATTGATTGCCGAGCAGGAAATCGATGCGCGAAGCCGGCGTCCAGTTGCCTTCCTGATCGCTCGACGCGATGACTTCTCGCCCGTTCACCCTGCCGACACCCATGCCATTGGCCGAGCGAATGCCGTGCGCGAAGATGCGCACCTTGCTGCCGTCCTTGCTTATACGCAGGATCGAACCGTGCATGGGTACACTGTCGGGGGTGCGGTTGCCGTTTTTCTGGAAGTAAAAATTGCCTTGGGAATCGACCTGAAGTTCGGTTGTAATGGCGCGTGGGTAGGTGGGGAAGTCGGCGTTGAAGTTTTCGTAGAAGTCGGCGACACCGTCTTTGTTTTTGTCGTGCAATTTCGTCAACCGGTCCCGGCCGAGCGCATAGACCTCATCGTCCACAATTGCCACACCCAGCGGTTCAAACAAGCCGGAGGCGTAGCGATGCCATTTCACTTCTTTGAGGTTGTCATCGATGCCGGAAACGATCCACACATCACCATTCCACGTGCAGACGGCGGCGCGATTGCCGTCGGAGAAGAAGTCGAAACCGGTGAGGCGCATCCAGGAGTTGTGCGGGTTTTTCAGCGGGACGGGGATGGTGTCGATCACGTAGGCGGATTTGTCGGTGGGCCGTCCGCGCGCACCGGTTAGTGTAACTACGTCCGGACTGCAACGGGCGTAGACATCGTTGAGGACGTTGAAATAGATTTGTTTTTCGGTCGTGTTCCTTCCGCGCGGTATCGGCTGCAGCGCCAGTTTGAACTCGAACATTCGATTGAGTTGTTCATCCGTCTTCTTCTTGCCGTGCCAAGAGTAGAACGACTCGGAAATGAACGATCGTTTGCCGGGTTCGATCAGTTTGACGTCGTATTCAAACTCAATGCGGTCATCACCGGCGATTTTGAACACGCCGCTGCCGGCCGTGGAATAGACTGCGGTCATGTGCTCGCCGGAATCCAGTACGGCCAGATTCTTGTTGATTAGTCGTGCTTTCGCGCGTGGTTCCTCGCACACGAGCATGCGGAGCATGAAGGGCGCGTTGACCGTTTGTGTATTGAGAATCAACGTGCGTTCAAGCACATCGGGCGCGAGCTGGCGCGGCCACTCCAGAATGTTGAACGGCCCCAGTGCGTACGAAAGCACGGGATAATCGCCATGAATCGCTTCGTAGTGCCCGTGATATCTCAACCACTGCTTGGGCAGCGGCCCATTCTTATACGCCCGCGGATCATCCCACTTCCCCGTTTTTGGATTCGCCCAGCCCGGCCCCGGCTTGCTGCCGAACAGTTGTTCGCCGGCGACGTGAGCCACGTCTTTGCCTTTGTATGACGTGTAGTTGATCTTTGAAATATCCAGATGCCCGCCAACACTGCCCGCCATCACGCGCATCGTGTCGAGGTCGTAGATGACTGCGGCTTGGTACTGCCCGTTCTTCTTTTCACCGAGACCGACGGCGAGACCTTTGTACGCGATGTTGTTCTTGGGATGCTTTGCTTTGATGGTGTATGCCATCGCGCGGCCGTAGTCCATCCGATCGATCGCGCCGGGTTTGCTTGCCGGCGTGTCGGGAATGGGTTTGTCGGCGTGGATCGATGATGCGAAAAAAAACATCGCGATCAAAGCAATCACGCGGCGATGAATCAACGAGCGGTGGGGCGTGGCGTGCATCGATGCATTGTATGAGGGATGTGGGTAAGTGCGGTGTGTTGTGTCACTGGCGGACAAGCTGCCAATGGCACAACGCCATCACATCTGCCCCGGCGGCGTGCACAGCTCAATGTAGTGCCCATCCGGGTCCGCAACGTAAATCTGAAACGCTCCATCCGGTCGCGTGCGGCGGGGCAGGTAATCCTGGCCTAAGGCCCGCAAGTGAGCCTCCCACGCGTCCATGTCGTCGACCATCAACGCGTAATGATTGCTGCGGCTGGCGCTGATGACCGGTTCATCGTTGGGCCGTTCACCGATCAAGTGCAGTTCCTGATCGATGCCAAGGCGGTACCACGCGCCGGGGAAACTGAAGTTGGGACGGGGAATCGCCTCGAGTTTCAACACTGTTTCATAAAAAGCGGTGCTGGCGTCGACATCGGCAACATGTATCGCCACGTGATTGAGCTGGGTCGTTTTCATGGCAGCGATTGTAGCCACGGGCGGCAGTTGGAATCGGAGTGTCGCCGCGCGGACAAGCCGTGTGTCGTTGCCTACAATGCGGCCACGGCGCGACGATTCCCCCGTCGCGCCGCCCTCCACTTGGCGAATCGCTATCCTTGTCATCACCCTAAGTGTGTGAGGCGCTATGAATCCCAGAACGACGGTGTATCTGTTGGTTGCGTTAATCGTGGTCGGTGTCGGTTTCTTCATGTTGTATCCGAACGAACCGCTGCCGCCGACGACAACCGGTATCGAAAAAGCCATGTTCTCCCGCGTGGAGTTCGACCCCGAAGGGCTGCACACCGTGCATGTCAAGTGGTCCGACGGCCGGGACGCCACGATTGAGCGCGACGCCGACGGCAACTGGATGCAGGCCCAGCCGGTGCGCTTTCCGTTGCATCGCATGAAGATGGAACTGGGCGTCGCGGTGACCGCCGCGACACTGATGTATACCGACCGGTTCAAAGAGGGCGACGCCGGCAAGCCGACGTTGAAAGAGACCGGCCTGGATCAACCCGAAGTGGTGATCACCTTCACCGGCGACTTTCACGAGTTGGATGAAGACAAGAAGAAACTTATCAAGAAAACGCCGTACGAGCAGAAGATCGCCATCGGCAAGACGACCATCGGCGGGCGGGGCTACGTTCGCGTCAACGATTCCGATGACATCTACGTTGTTAACCGTGATTTGCACGATGTGTTGTTGCGCGACGCGATTCAGGAGTGGCGGATCAAACAACTGATCGCGCCGACCGAGGCGCAGGCGCAGCGGATCAGCCTGAACGTCGAGGGCGAGTCATTCGCCCTTCGCAAAGAGTCGGGCGACGAATGGGTGCTCGAACCGCCGCATGACGGCCGAGTGAATCCGCTGGTGATCAAGGCGCTGATGCAAGCGTTGAGCCAGGTGACGATCGCCCGCTTCGAGGATGAAGACCCGAAGAACATGGCATTGTTCGGGCTCGATGAACCCCGCATTGAGTTTGTGATTGAGACCCCGCAATCACAAATGTCCATCAAGAAGCGTACGTTGCGTATTGGTGCGCCGGCCGACGCCAAAAACCTCAGTTACTACGCCACGTGGTCGCAGGAGGAGTCGGAGAACCGCGTGGTGTTCACGATTCTCAAGAATGCCCGCATCAAGTTCATGCTGAAGGTAAATGAACTTCGCGATCCGCGCATTTCCCTGGCGCGGCCGAAGGACGTGCTCGATGTGAAAGTCCAGCGCGGCGACGGCACGAAGTATGCGCTCGAAAAATCAGCGACCGAAGGTTGGACGTTCGCCAAAAACGTCAGCGCACCGAAGTATCAGCCGGACGGCACGGCAGTCGGCCGACTCGTTGAAGCGCTCACGCAGCCGCTGGCGTTTCAGTATCACCCCAACGCCGACCGTGATGCCGATCCGCTGGCGATCGTTCAAGTGAGCACCGGACCGACGAAGGAGGAAACGCTCAAGGTCATGCCGAAACCGGATGACCTGATTGTTGCCGGCGGAGAGAAAGTCTACATGGTGCTGCGTAATGATGAGACGACAGGGTATCTGGTCCGGCAGGAAGAATTGGCGCCGCTGTTCGAGCCGATGATCAAACTGCGTGACCGTGAGGTGTTGACGTTGGATCCGAAAAAATTCAGCCGTATTGCGATCAAGCGATGGGATGGGTTGAACTATCTGTTTCAGGGCCGGCGTCGCCCGGGTGATGATCATCCCACGAACTGGATCCTTGCCGGCCACGATGAACTGGAAGCCAACGCTCTGGCACAGTTGATGGGCGCGCTGTCAAAAGTGCGATGCGACACGTGGCTCGAAGGCCCCGCAACGATCGGCGACAGAGCCATTGATATCGAAATCACGTTTTCCGACATGGCGCCGGTGAAAATGACAGTCGATACTGAAACCGGCCATGCGAACTTTGCCGGGCTTGAACACGGCATCGTCATGCCCCGGCCGTTCGTGAACCTGATCGCTTCGGAGTTTCGCTACCGAAGCGTGTTGCCGATCTCCAATCAGGACATCGAAACGGTGACCGTGAAGGTGGAAGACGCCAAGTCGCTGACGATTCAGCGTGACGACGTCGGCCGATTCAACGCGATCGGCCCCGATGGCCAACCGGTGCCCGGTATCAAACTCAACTTCGCTGTCGCAGCCAAACTGTATGACGCACTGGCGCCATTGCGCGTGATTCGTTATATCGACCCGCTCGAAGTCGACGAAAAGGACGCGATGCTCACGATCACTGTGAAAACCAAATCGCTCAAAACGCATGTCGCGTACATTGGCTTTAATGATGACCCGAAAGTCGGCAAAGTCAGCGATCTTTGGTTTCGTATCTCCGATGAAACCGCGGTGCAATTGTTCTCCGATTCGACCAAGGCGCAGGGACGGCCGCGCTAGAGTGACCGTCAAAAGTAATTCGAAATGCGAGTGCGGTGCGATTGAACGAGTGCGGTGTCAACTTTACTGCGCCACACGAACCGCCGGTCGGCCATGCGCCAGCGGCTGCGGCACTGCAGCGAACTCCGCCACCGCGTCGAACAGTTCGGTGAAGTCTCGGAACACGTCGCC
>JANQKH010000143.1 GCA_028281215.1 Phycisphaeraceae bacterium
CGTGGGGCTGGAACTTGGTCTGCCGACGGGCAACGAAGAGCGCGGCATTGGCAACGATCACGTGTTGGAAGTGGAACCTTGGGTGGGCTTCGGCTTCAAGTGCGATGGTGTGGAATGGATCGGCCGCATCGGCGCGGGCATTCAGACGAATCAGAACGGCGAGCGCGAAGCGGACGTCGAACTGGAATGGTCGACCTCGCTGCTGGTGCACATCATTGAACATCGGCTCGCCGGTTTGATCGAACTCGACGGCGTGAGCATCTTCGGCGAGGAAGAGGACGGGTTTAACAACGTGTCTATCACCCCGGGCGTGCGATTCTTTCCGTTTGCCAATCCGGATGTGTCATTTGGCGCCGGCGTTCGCGTGCCGCTGACGGACGATCGCGAGTCGGATGCACAGGGGATTTTTACGGTGTATTTTCACTTTTGAGTTTTCGTTGAAGTGACGTCATAGCGGCCACTTTTCACTGAGCACATTGCTCTCTCATCGGATACCGATGGGAGACATTTCCGATTCCCTGCCCATGGGTTAAATTGTCACCATCATGACGGCGGCGTCCACCATTATCACGTTTGCGGCTTTTCTTCTGATTGTCGCGATCTATCAAATGACCACTGCAGTGGTTGCTCGGCTGGGCGGTGTTTGTGTGAAAGAGATTGGCATCGGTTTTGGCGGCAAACTGTTTCAATGGCGAATGGGAGCGGTGACATGGCGGATCAATTGGGTGCCGCTTGGCGGGTACACCAAAATGCTGGGGATGGAGGATGACGATCTAGACGCGCCGGTGCCAGACGATTGTGACAAAGATCATCTCGGCGATTCTTCCAACAAACATGCCGACGTCGATGTGAGGGATGTCCGCCATTCGGAGAGTGCCGATCCCAACTCGACACAAGCTGGTGCATTTCGTGACGCCTCGCTGTTCACACGTGTGACGACACCACTGGCGGGTCCGGTGTCGAGCATCGTCATCGGTTTGCTGTTGCTTTGGGCGCCGATTGCCAGTCAGCAACCGCAGTTGCGTTTTGATTCCAACCGTCAGGGCATGCAAGCAGCCGTTGCCGCCAGCGATTCGGCATCGCCTTCGACCTGGACGGGTCAGATCGAGTTGGTTGATTCAACGGCCGGCTTCTACCTCAAGCGCTTGGTCACGTTCCAGTCCCTCGAAGGCTGGGGCGGTTACGTCGCTGCAATGGTGACGATCGGGCGTGCGGGGCAGGAATCGATCTGGCATTGGTGCACGCTGCTGGGTGTGCTGGCACTTGTTTTGGGGTTGATCAACCTGTTGCCGATGCCCATGTTGAATGGATTTCAGATTATCATCGCGTTGTTCGGTCAAGCGGCGAAATCGCAGAGGGGCGTCAAGGTGCAAGCGGTCTGTCTGTACGTCGGGTTGCTCGTGCTGACTGTGCTCTTTTGTCGAGTGGCGTGGCTCGATTTCCGATGGGTGTTCGCCTCGTGAACCCACTGCCTGAACGAATCAAAACAACGGCAACGGTGAACCATCGCAGATGTGAAACGGTCGACCTTGCGCGTCGGTCAGTTCAGTGCGCGGGTTGATGCCCATCGCCTTGTAGACCGTGGCGTGCACGTCGGCGGGCGTGCAGGCGTTGGCGCCCGGTTGGATGCCGGAGCGATCACTTGATCCGTAAACCTGTCCGCCTTGAATGCCGCCGCCGGCGAGTGCGACGGAGTAGACTGCGGGATGATGGTCGCGGCCGCCATTGTTGTTGACTTTGGGTGTGCGGCCGAAGTCGGTGAGGAAGACGACCAGTGTATCGTCGAGCATACCGCGTTGTTCGAGGTCGGTCAGCAGGGCGGAGGCAGAGTGGTCGAACACCGGCAGCAGGCGCTTTTTCATTTTGGCAAAGTGATCGCGGTGCGTGTCCCAGTTGTCACCGCTGCCGCCGGCCAGATCACCGGCGCCGGCGCACACCTGCACGACGGGTACACCGGCTTCCACGAGTCGTCGCGCGAGCAACATGCCTTGTCCACCGGCGTGGTGGCCGTAAAGTCGGCGGACGCGCGGGTCTTCTTTCTCGAGGTTGTACGCTTCAGCGAGCGCCGAACCGGTGAGCATGTCGGCCGCCATTTTGCGGAAGTGATCCAATTGATCGTAGCCGGTCGATGTGCCCGCCTTGCGATCCAGTTGGTTCAACAACTGCCGACGTTGGGCGATGCGCTTCTCTTCCAGATTCAGTTTGATTTTCAGTTCCGCGCCGCTCTTGCGGGAGACGCCGGCGAAGGGTGTGCCGGCCGGCGTGGGAATCAGCACCGGGTCGTACGCCTGCCCCAGCCAACCGCCGTACTCACCCGCCATCAGCGTGCCGTTGTCGTACATCGAATGCGGCAACCGAATCGCGCGAGGCGCGCCGGGTGTCTGTTCGACAAATCGGGAAACCATCGCGGTGACCGACGGCCAGTTATCCCGGCTCATCGCCCGCCCGCCGGACAGCGTGTGCCCGGTCAAACTGATGTACATGCCTTGCTGATGGCCGCCCTGATTGTGATGCACCGAACGCACGATCGCCAACTTGTCTGAATGTTTGGCTAGTAACGGAATGTGCTCGCAAACCTGAATGCCCGGTGTCGCGGTTTTGATCGGATCAAACTCGCCGCGAATCTCCGACGGCGCGTCCGGCTTCGGATCCCACGATTCGTAATGACTCATGCCGCCCCAGCAGAAGATCACAATGCACGCCTTGGCGCTGCGCCGCCGGGCGCCCATCGCCCGCGCTTGATGAAACGTCGGCAGTGTCAGGCCGGCCAAGCCCACGCTGGACTGAAGCATCTGCCGTCTTGTGTATTGCAGATCAATCATGAGACTTGAAGCATATGGTGTGAAGCAAAACTGGAATTCAGCGAGCGGCCTGCTTTTTCTATCGGCTAACCGAAAGCCGATCGTATCCAAAATGTGGCAAGGTCATTTGGGAATCACCGCGCGGGCGACCTCTTCCACTGCGATAAAGTAACCCAACGGCTTGTCGTTCGCATCGGTAATCAGCCATGTGTTGCGGGCGTAAGTGTTCTGCTCTCGCTTGGCGCCCGGTTTCAACTCCGCGTATAGTTGAAGGTCGTTGCCATAGCTGACCCAATACAACTTCACCGGTTTGCCGGACTGGTTTTCAAAGACGACTTTGACATTGATACCGTTAAGCGACTTGGGCGCGTCATTGCGATTGCTGGTTGCGATCCACTTCAGGTCGACTTTGGGTTTCGCCGGGGGCGGGGGTTTGAAATCCGACTTGGGGACCTTCGACATGTCCACGCCGCGCGACACGTAAAGTTTCGGCAGCGCTTTTTTCAAAGCGGCGACGCCTTCGTCGGTCACGCCGGTTTCCCAGACGTAGAGTTTGCGCAGTTTTTTCAAACTGGTCAGGTGTTTGAGCGTTTTGTCTGTGACCTTTGTGCCGTACAGGTTCAGGTATTCGAGGTTGACCAGCGCCGCCAGGTGCTCGGCGCCGTCATCAGTGAAAGGCGTGCGTTCGAGGTGCAGGCGTTCAAGCATGGTCAGGCGTTTCAAATGGACCAGGCCGGCGCCGGTGATCTTTGTGTCGCGCAGGTTCAGCGAGGCGACGTTCTTGAGTTTGCCGACGGCCGCAAGTCCATCGTCGGTCAGGTCGCGGCCGCGCAGATTGAAGGCGATGTCGTATGCGTCGTCTTCATTGGACACCTGCCGCACGACACCGCCGAGCGCGCGGACATCATTCAATAAGACATCTTGATTGCTACGATTCTCGCCAATTGCTGGTGTTCCGTTGCAGTTCAAGACAATCGTCGCCAGACAGATGAGCACCCCGATGCCGACCGGATGAGAAAAGCTGATTTTGCCCATGCCGGATCAGATTATAGCTGAATCAGATTGATCAGTTCAAGGGTAGCGTGTTCGTCCAGATGTTCGGTGAGCCGGACCGTCAGTCCAGAAACTCCACTGTCTCATACGTGCGGTGCCATTGCAGCGACCACATGTTGTTCAGCGAAACCGACTCGGCATGGGTGTCCGCAAATGACACGTTGGTCACCGGCCCATGACGGTTGGTGACGAAACGGAACACGCCGTCCACGTTGCCGGGGCTCAATCCCAGATTCGGGTTGTACAGGTTGCTGGGGAACTCCTTGAAGGTGCCGGGCATGCCTGGCGTCGCCGACCGCCAGATGCCGTCGCCAAGAATGGGCGACCGTTCGGGGACGGGAATACTTGTGCGCTTGCTGTATCGCTCGTTGGCGGTGTTATACGACGAGAGTGAGAACATATTGCCGTTGTAGATGTAGGACGATCGGTTGAAAGGTGCCGGCGCGTTGTAATTCGGTCGGGCTTCCACCCAGGTTGTGCGTGCGTCACCAAAACGGATGCCTGCGATGCCGTCATCACCCAAGCCGGTTTCGCCGGGGTCTTCGGTCGTCGGGCAGACGTACAGGCCGTGGTCGTCGTTCACGTATGGCCGCAGTACCTGCGTCCACAGTGCCCGGCTCTTGCTCTGAAGCGTGTATTCCATGATGTAGCCGTTGGAGTCGGTGGTATACGCATCCCACGCCACGGCAAACTGCCGGACATTGGACAAGCACGCCGACGTCTTGGCGTTCTCCTTCGCGCGGCTCAACGCCGGCATCAACATCGAAATCAGCAACACAATCAATGAAATGACCACAAGCATTTCCATGAGAGAAAACGCACGACGATGGCATTGATCGTTAGCGTGACACAGCATCGCTTCATTCTAGCTCGTTAAAGTGATTGATCCCAGCATGGGGATGTTCGTCCGCTGGCCGATAACGACGCCGTGTGTCTTGCATTCCACTTGTCACGCACTCCTTCATCACCGGCACTGAGCGATTCACGGCGCCGTCGCCTCCAGATCGTATTCGTCAATACCCAACTCCTCCAGGCTGAACGGCTCGCCGCACTCCGGGCAGAGACGCTCCGTCGTGCCGATCAAACAATACCCGCAATGCAAACAGTACGGTCCAACCGCCGGTCTGCGATACCGCTGCCACAGATATAGCAACAGCAAGCCGGCGACAACGACGATCCCGGCATAAATTGCCATCACACCGACCAGATCGTCAAACAACTTCCGATACACCACGAACCATGCCATGAGAAATACCACGCATACCGAGCCCGTCTCGGCAATGAACCAGAGGTACGTCTCCTTGAACGGCACACGTCGTTGGAGAATCAATAAGACGAGAAACAGCATCGGCAACACCACCAACGTGCTCACGATCGATTCGTAATGTAGTGGGCCTGTGATCCGAGGCCGGATGTAAGCTGCCACGGCGCCAGTCGTGCCGGCGATCAAACTGGCGATCGCAATTCGCCAAAGGCGAGTGGCATGCGACGGATGTTGGGCGGGAACAAGTGGCATAGGTTCAGTTGAATTGGTACGGTTGCGGCTTGACACGCCAACCCGTCATCGTTCACTCCCAGCGATGCAATACAGGTGCTTCTCCCCGCGGAGAAAAAGGTGTTTACCCACGATCGCCGGCGAGGCGTCGAAGGCGTCGTCCAGTTTGTTGGTCGCCAGCACTTTGAACGTTTTGTCATGCTTAACGACCACCGTCGTGCCGAATCGGCCGACGATGTAAATGCGATCCGCCGCCGCGACCGCCGATGCGTACACGCCGCGAATGCCTTCCAGCCGTTCGGGACCGAAATCCACTTTGCCGGTCTTGATGCTCACGCGCGTGAGGATGCCCGTATTGGATTTGATCATGTAAAGCCCGTCGCCGTACACCACCGGCGTCGGCACGTAAGGCGTGTCGCGACCGTAAGACCAAAGCAGCGCGCCGCCGGCCTGCACCTTCCCCTTCGCTTGGCTCAGTTTGATCGCCTGCAACGCGTTGCCGCGGTAACCGCTCGCCAGGTACACCACACCGTCCACCACGATTGGTGTCGGAATCGCATTCGTCGTCATGCCTGAACATTGCCAGATGACTTTCCCGGTCGCCAGGTCGTAGCCGTACGTGTTGTTCGTCGCGCTGACGATCACCTGGTCTTTGCCGTTTACGTTCGTCACGACAGGCGTGGACCACGAGGTGCGTTCATCGCGGTCGTTTCGCCAGATCTCTTCGCCGTTGGTTTTGTTGAGCGCGACGATGAACGAATCGCCTTCGTGGTCCCAGTTGATCACGAGGTACTTGCCATGCAATGCCGGCGACGCACCTTCACCGAAGCCGTTACGCGTTCGCATGTCACCAAGATCGGTCGCCCACAGCGTCTCGCCCTTCATGTCGAACCCGAAGATGCCGGCCGAACCAAAGTTCGCAATGATGACCTGCCCGTCGGTGACGACCGAGCCGGCCGCCCAACTGCCGTCACGATGTGTCGTTTCATGCGGCACGGTTTCACGCGCGATCTTCTTCCATGCGATCTTGCCGTTGTGACGGTTCAACGCGAACAGCACAAACTGCGTCATCGCCGGCGGCTTGCTGCCGAACCGTCCACCGCCGCCCGGCCCGGGCGTCCCGGTCACGATCGCTGATGTCACATAAATGTGATTCCCCCAGACCACCGGCGTGGATTTACCGCCGCCGGGAATCGCCGTCTTCCATTTGATGTTTTTGTCATCACCCCACTGCAATGGCGGGTCCGCATCCCGCGCCACGCCGTCACCGTTCGGCCCGCGCCATTGCGGCCAGTGGGCGTCACGTTTCACAGCCTCGGCGCCGATCGCCACTTCACATCCCACCGCCACCACGACGATGACCGACAACGACAAAACCCAACCACGCAATGCGATCATGGCGACACTCCTTGTTTGATCTGAAACGGATACACATCAGCCCTGAATGTTTCTGTAACTGGTGTCCAAACCGAAGTCTGATTCTTATCTACGCGCCCCCGGTCACTTATCTTGTCGCCGCGACGCCTGAAGGGGTCGCAACTACGTAATTTAACCCTGACAGCCTGACCCGTACCCCCTGACACCGACTTTCCGCCGCAACATCTTGGTAAACAGTCATTTGCGCGGCCTATCAGGGTTATCCCTCTGACGTCAGGGTAATACACCCTATTTCCCTCCGACGGTTGTTGGATTTGAATGCAAACCATTGAATTCAATACTCTTAAAAAGTATCTTTGGATTGGTTCTCTGACTTCGGCCTGAAACAGCCCTGACACCCGCCTCGCCGCGATCCAATCCGGACGCTACCGCGCGGCGCATGCCACAAATGATGCCGGAACGAGCGTTCAGACATCATCCATCAAGGATACCAGAAATCCAAACATTTATCAAACTTGTGCGGCGAAAGTTCAGCGCGCAAGGTGGCGCCGAGTCCACAAGGCCACCATCTCCGTGCAATCGACCATCCAATCACGGTAGGCCGCGAAGACTCGACGCAACCCTACGACAAGCGCAACCTGCTTACTGGCGGATGGCGCGGCGTAGGCTTGTGGCTTTCATCCCCATCTGCCGCGCTGCATCCCGGTGGGCGATGGGGCGCTTGCGAATGTTCAAAAGCACGGTGTGCCGCTTTTTGAAGCAGAATCCACGTTGTAACAATCCCATCATTCTGAAATTGGGAGCGGCATGTTTCATGTAAACTCAATTTGTGTTGAGGGTGTG
>JANQKH010000364.1 GCA_028281215.1 Phycisphaeraceae bacterium
CGCTGGAGTCGGCGAACCTGCCCATGGCGCGTATCCAAACCGCCCGCCTGTTGGCCAGTCACAAAAAGTACGACCAGGCGACGTTCATTCTCGGCGAGCTGCTCAATTCGCTGATCGACTCGAAAGACGAACAGGCGTTTGACATCGCCAATGCGGTCGCCGGCATCTACCTGATTGAACGCAAGGTGCAGCCGGCGCGTGAAGTGTTTGATCGCCTGGTTGCGGCGAACATCGCGCCCAAACGGGCCAAGCTCAAGCAGATCGACTACTCGTGGATGAACCCGTCGAAGTTCTATACGACAAACAAACTCAAAGAGCTTGCGGGCATGACCACCAAGGACGATGCGAGCATTCGTTCGCAGGTGCTCGCCCGGCTTTCACGACTTGATGAGAATGATGAAGGGGTTGCCCTGATCGACAACTGGATCAAGCAGACCCCCAACGACGCGACGCTCTACCGATGGAAGGCCCAGTTGCTCGGCACCATGGGCAAGTACCAGGAAAGCATCGCCGCTTATCGTCTGGCGATTGAAAAAGCGCCCAAGGAACTGGGCCTGCGCGTCCGTCTCGTCGCCGCACACTTGGCCAACCACGATCACCCCGGCGCCGAACGCGAACTGCTGGCGATGAACACGCTGGACGACCGCGCCAAAGCGCTGGCGCTGGCGGAGTTGGGTCAGATGTACGTGGCGCTCGGTCTCAATGAACAGGCGATCAAAACGTTCAAGACCCTCGAAGGGATCAGCGACGTTCACGAACCGCGCGTCATCTTTGCGATGGGCAAGGCGTTTTCCGCAATGGATTTCACCGACGAAGCGCGGGCGAGGTTGTCGAAGGTGCCGCCGTTCGCCAAGTTGTATCCCAGTGCCCAGGTGGAACTGGCGCGGATTGAAATCAAAGCCGGCCTGACCAACCAGGCGCGGGACCGCATCGCGGAAATGGTTGCCGACCCGCGCAGCCGCGGGCGAGCCATGGCCGACCTGCTTCGCCTGAATGTGTACGACAAGGCGGACAAACAACTGCTCGAATGGGCCGACGCTGCAATGTCATTCGACCTGGTGCGTGATGACCTTCGCACCCGATGGCTGGGCGTACGTGTGCGGCTGCTGGATCTCAACGCCACCGCGCAAGCCGATTACCAACGACTGCTCGATGCCTTGAAGCAATGGCAGGAACTTGAACCCCGCAATATCCGCCTGATCAGCGGCCAGATCGCTGTGCATGCTCTGCTCGACCAGCGCACAGAAGCACGCAAGCTCTTCGAAAGCGTGCCGCAACTGGCGAATACCGGTTACGGGCCGTTGCTGGCGGTTGTGGTCGGGCTCGAACCCAAGCGCGTCGAACAGCGGGCGCCGCTGCCGGAATACTTCGTCGGCCTGGCGACCGGGAAACCCGAAATGGCCAAGGCGGCCGTCGAAGCACTCGAAACCCGCGTCACCATTTATCGAAGTGACCTGAACTCCGTGCTGCAACGGCCGGACCTCGGCGACGCGAACATCCTCGGCGCGTCGCGACAAATGGCGACCGCCATGGTCGCTCTGGACGCCGGCCTGCCCAAACTGTGCTCCGATCTGTCCAAGAACCTCATGGAACACGTGCCGACACTGGCGCCGGCCCACGCACTGCACGCCCAAGCGCTGTTGAACATGAACGAGGATGTCGAGCCGGCATTGACACTGGCCAAGGACACCGTGCCGCAATCGGGCATCACCAACTACCTGAACGCCGAGGTCGCCACCAAAGCGAAGGATTACAAAAAGGCGGTCGGCCATCTTCGCGCAATTCTGGAAGACGAACCAACCAACACGCACGCCCACTACCGGCTGTCTCAGTTGCTGCAACTGTCCGGCGAAAATGAGCGTGCCATCGCCGAGCTTGAAAAACTCCATACCCAAGGCGGTTCCTACCGCATCATGGTTTCCAACGACCTGTCGTATCTGCTGGCCGTGCATCAACCGGACCGGCTTGACGAAGCGTACGGCATCGCCAAGCGGGCATATGATCTGCTACAGAAAACCAAAGGCAATCCGATTGGTGCTTCGGCATTGCAGGACACCATGGGTTGGATCGAACACCTGAAAAACAATGACGAAAAGGCCATCGATTTCATTCGCCGATCGATTCGGCCGTTGAGTGACCGACCGGAGGTGCACTACCACGCGGGCGTGATCTATCAGCGATTGAACAACCTGACCTGGGCCCGCTACCACTTGTCACAAGCAGCGCGAGGCGATGAAAAGTTGGCCGAGGTGACCAAAGCCAAGGAACTGTTGCAACAACTGGGCGGCTGAACACGGCCCATTGAACTGAAGACCAACGCGCCGCAGCCTGCTTGTGCAGGTTGCGGTCGTTTCACCGGGGCCCATCAGCTTTACTCGATCGGGTCCCGAAACCCATGCGGCGGGAGAAAGAACGCACGCCGCTTCGCGGAGATGTAGCCATGCGACTTTCGGCGACATGCCTGACTGTTTTTCTGATTCTCGCTTCCCTTGTCCCCCTTGGCTGTGAAGACAGCCCCGAACACCGCATGGGTATGGCCACCATCGCCATGCGCCAGGGCAATCCCAATCAGGCACTCGATTACGCCAAATCCGTGCTGCGCGATCAGCCGGACAACATCGCCGCGCTCACCATCAAAGGCAAAGCAGAGTTGCGCCTGCGGCAGTACGACGCGGCTCTCAAATCACTCAACCAACTAATCGAACACGATCCTGAAAATGTGGAAATCCGTCGCGAGTTGGCGCGTTGGGCGTATTCCAAAATGGCGTTCACGCTCAGCAAGTCGGACTACATGAAGGACGGGCAGTTGTCCAAAGATTTTGCGGAGGCCAAGACGCTGGGCCATCGCCAGGCTGACTGGCTGGCCTCCAAGAAGGACACGGAGATTGAAGCCGAATTCATTCGCGCCCGGTTGCGTCTGCTTGACAGCGGGGAACTGGAACTTCACCGCTTGCATGAGATCAAAAAGCTGCGCGCGATGGTGGTCACCGCAGACGATACGAAGGTCACCTCCCCCGCCATCGAAGACCTCGAGCGCAAAATCCGAGCGATGAAATACCA
>JANQKH010000162.1 GCA_028281215.1 Phycisphaeraceae bacterium
TGGGGTACGTCTATTCGAGCGGCGACGTGACGCTGGTGCGATATCCAATTTGGAACGATCTGCTGTACGGATTGCTGCTGTGCGCGAAGTGTTTGCCGATCGCGGTGGGCGTGTTGATGTTCGCGCCGCCGGCGGCGGTGAGTGATGCAGGGTTGCACTGCGCGCGGTTGGCGCCACCGACGAGCGCGCTTCGCCGACACCCGCTGCGAACATGGTGGGCGCTGGCGATGCAGGCGCACGGGCGGGCGTGGTTGCTGGCGGGCATCGCGGTGTTTCTTTTGACTTTTCAGGAGTTTGAGTTGGCGTCACTGCTGCACGGCAACAGCGGCCGGCAGGCGAGTGCGTACACGTGGACGATCGCCCTGCGTGAAGCGCGCGAATTACAGACGCCGATGTCCACCATCTGGCTCAAGGCGATTTTTCCCATGGCGATTCAGTTGCTCGCGGTGATCGTCGGCCTGCGCGTGCTGCGACAAAGTGAACGACAGGCGGCGGAGACCAGCGCGACAACGAAGCGGCCGATCGGTGTTGCGAGGCGAGTCTTCGCGTGCACCATTCTGACGATCGCCTGCGCGCTTGCCCTTTTTCTGCCGTGGTGGACGGTTATCCGCACGGGGATCGGCGGGATGGGGCAACTGTTCGACATCTTTCAGTTCGGCGATGAGTTGATCGCCAGCGTGATGTTTGCCGGCGCGGCGACGTGCCTGCTGTTGGTGCTGCTCGAATTGTTTCATGCTCGCACACCCTTCATCGCCTTCGTTCTGGTTTGCTTACCGGGCTTGATGGGCGGGTTGTTGCTGGCGCTGGCGCTGATTGCCTTGTGCCAACCGCTCGGCACAAGTCTCGCCACGCTCAACCTTGACGACTCACCCATTCCGCTGCTCATCGGTCTGGTCGCCTGGCTCTTGCCGATCACGTTGCTGTTGCGCTGGCTGTTCACAGCGACCGAACAACGAGCATCGAATCACACCGCCCGGCTGGCATTGCGATGCAGCATTGACAACACCACCCGCATGCGCGTTCGCCAACTGATCTGGCGGCTGGTCTACCGTTGGCGATACTGGCTGGCAATGCTTGTTTTTTCGCTCGCGTACTTTGAGTTGATTCTGTCGGTGTTGCTTGCTCCGACGAGCATGACCGGCGCGATGGCGCTGTTGTACAATCTGTTTCATTACGGGCAGAACGCCGTGCGCAGCGCGATGATCATGGTCATGGTGGCGGTGCCGATGCTGCTGGTGCTGGCGAGTCTTTTGATTTCGCCGGTCTTTCCACTGCTGGTCCGCGCCAAACCGATACACACTCGAAATTAATCTGCATGTCTGATGTGTTGTGGCAACTGAAGAACGCCGGGCTCACCACACGAGGTCATGGCCGACTGTTCGATCTGACGATCGGCATTCACACCGGCACGACGGCGGTGCTCGGTGAATCCGGCGCGGGAAAAACCTCGCTGCTCAACCTGCTGGTCGGGATCGATGAACCGACATCGGGATGGATTGACGCGATCGCCGCACAATCCGCTACCCAAGCAAAAGACCGCCCCTTCGTCTACTGGGTTCCCCAGGACCACGGCCTGTGGCCTCACCTGTCCGTGGAAGCGCACCTGGCGATGGTCGCGCCGGCGTCGCAGGCCGATGGCGGGTGGGCGTTGCTCGAAACCTTCGCACTGGCCGACCGACGCGACGCCAACCCCGCAGAGCTTTCGCAGGGTGAGCGCGCCCGCTTGTCCGTCGCGCGGGCGTTGGCGACCGGCGCGCAGGTTCAGGTGATGGACGAACCACTGGCGCATGTCGATGCGGCGCGTCGGCCGACATTCTGGTCCGCGATCGAACAACACATCAAACAGGCCGGCTCATCGTGGGTGTTTGCCACGCACGACCCGCAAACCGTGCTCGCCCATGCCGAGCATGTGATCGCCCTCGATCAGGGTGCGTTGTTGTTTCACGGCCCGGTTGCCGCGCTGTATCACAACCCGCCGACCGAACAAGCCGCGCGGTGCATGGGCGAGGTGAACTGGCTGATGCCTGACGACGCAAAGTTGTGGTTGATCAATCCGCCGGATTGGATTGAAACGCCGGCGCGGCCTTGCTTTCGGCCGGAGCATTTGCAAATCAGGCTCGACCCGGCGAGCCCCTTGGCCGTAGAATCCTTCGTGTTCCGAGGGCCGACGTCACACGTGAAACTCAAGCACACCGCCAACGATCGATCGAGGCACTTCGCGATCCGTTCGCCCAAACGGGCGCTGAAGGCGGGCGATCACGTATCACTTCACAGCGTGCGCGACGGCGCGGAGGTGGGCGATGGTTGAAGGGTGCGACGGCAAACGATGTCACAGCACGGTTCGCGTAGGGTGGGTCAAGCGCAGCGAACCCACCATCTTGATTAGCCCGCGGTTTCGTGAAGAGACAGCGGATCGGAGCGCGAGCGTCAAAGTGAACAATGCCCCCAGACGGAGCCCGGGGCTCATGCGACGTGTCATTTGCCTTTTAATTTGTTGCGTCCTTTTCATCCCCCTCACCGGCTGCGATGACGAATCGCCCGCACTCGACGTCAAAACCATCACCCATCACGCGATGCCGTTGCACGAGGCGACGGTGCCGAAACCACGTTGCATTCATGTGAGTCACACCGGCGATTTGTATGTGTTGGACAAGGCCGGCCGCGTCTTAACATTCGACCGGAACGGCAAGTTGAAGAACCAGTGGTGGATGCCGAAGTACGACGCCGGCCGACCGGAAGGTGTGTTCCAACTCAAGGACGGCCGCGTCGCTGTCGCGGATACGCATTACAACCGCGTGGTGATTTTCACACCGGACGGCCAAGACCACACCACCTTCGGCACACTCGGCCGCGAGCCGGGGCAATTCGTGTATCCGATCAAGGTCGTGGAGGACAACCAGGGGTTTCTCTACGTGTTGGAGTACGGCGGCAACGACCGCGTGCAGAAATTCACCGCCGAGGGAAAGTTCGTCAAGGCGTTCGGCGGTTTTGACACCACGCCGGGCAACTTTCAACGGCCCAGCGGCATGGTCTGGCACGATGGGCAACTGTTCATCACCGATGCGGGCAACAACCGCGTGCAGGTTTTTACCGATGACGGCGAATTTGTCCGCGTTTTGACCAACGGCGACCAACCTTTGGCCCTCGATTTGCCGTATGATTTGGCATTGGGACCGGACGGGCTGCTTTACATCGTTGAGTACGGCGCCGGCCGGGTCACCGTCGTGAAACCCTCAGGCGAACTGGTCGCCCGCTGGGGCAGCGCCGGCGGCGGCGAAGAACAACTGGCAACGCCCTGGGGCATTGCCGTAGACCAACAAAACCGCGTGTGGATCGCCGACACGCGCAACCGGCGGTTGGTGGAGTTGGTGTTGGAGTGATGGAGAGTTGGAGTGATGGAATATTGGAGTGAAAAAACGATGACCTGCTTCGAGTTCCCAACACTCCAACACTCCAACACTCCGATTCGCTCGCCTTGGCTTCCTTAATTGAACGTTTGGTTGAATCATCCGGGACCGCCCCATGCCAGACATTGCCAGCAAAACCATGCGTGCCTTGCTTCCGCCGCCGCGTCGGCCGATGTCTGCCGGGCGGGTGATGCCGCTGGTGTTGTTCCTGGTGATCTTCATCGGCGGGTGCGTATTCGTCGATGCGATGGACTGGATTCTCTTCTCCCGCCTGTCGCCGTTCTGGTTCCTGCTGTTCGCGCCGTGGTTGTGGTGGATGTTTGAAGCGGGTTACGCCGGCCTGTCGCGTAAGCGGGCGATGATCGCTCTGTGGTCGCGCCTGTTCCTGCTCGGCTTGTTCATTGTGTTGCTTTGCGAGCCGCGCATGGTGCGCAAGGATGACGGCTTGAGTGTCGTGTTCGTCGTGGACGCCTCGGCATCCGTGCGCGAAGAGGCGCGACAGGAAGCGATTCGTTTCGCCCTGAAGTTGTCGTCGAATAAACCGTCGGGCGACCGCGCGGGACTGGTCTTTTTCGGCGCGGATGCCGCGGTCGAACTGCCACCCGGCCCGACGCTGCCGTACGACGAAAACAACACCGTGATGAACGTGCAGATCGATCACGACGGCACGAATATCGCCGAAGCCCTGTCGCTGGCAGCGGCGATGTTGTCCGAAGACCAGAACGGCCGCATTGTGCTTATCAGCGACGGCGCGGAAACCGAAGGCAACGTTGTGGCCGCGATGGATCAACTCAAAGCCAAGGGCATCGCCGTCGATGTGTTGCCGATCACGTATGAGTACGACCACGAGGTCTGGCTCGAACGGCTCGAACTGCCGCGCAATGTGAAAATCGGTGAAACGTACGAGGCGTCGGTGAATCTCTCCTCGCTCAAAGCCGGCAAGGGCGAACTGGTGTTGATGGAGAACGATCAGGAAATCTTTCGGCAGAAAGACGTGGAGTTCACCGCCGGCAAAAACCGGTTCGACATTCCGATCTACCTGCGTCAGCCGGGCTATTACGAATACGTCGCCCAGATCACCGTCGATTCCGACAAGGACAGTAAGAAGCAAAACAACAAAGCGATCAGCCATCTTTATCTGCAAGGCAAGGGCAAGGTATTGATCGTCAGCGATCCGCAAGGCGACCCGCGCGACTACGAACATCTCGTCGCCGCCCTGCGCGAAGCCGAACGCGACGTGGAGGTCCGTAACGCTTACGAATTCCCGCGCAACGCGCTGGCGTTGCTGCCTTACGACGCGGTCATCTTCGCCAACGCGCCCGCCAGCGCGTTTGATGCCGTCCAACTCGACGCCATGCACGAAGCCGTCTACGCCCAGGGCACCGGCTTTCTCATGATCGGCGGAGAAAACAGCTACGGCCCCGGCGGGTACCACCGCACCGCTGTCGAAAAGGCGCTGCCGGTTTCCATGGACTTAAGCCAGAAAAAAATCCTGCCCAAAGGCGCGCTGGTCATCATCCTCCACACCTGCGAGTTTCCCCAAGGCAACACGTGGGGCAAGAACATCACCAAGCAGGCGATCAAGGTGCTCGACGATCGCGATGAAGTCGGCGTGCTCATTCAGGACTTCACCGGCACCGACCGGTGGCTGTTCAACCTCACGCCCGCCAGCCAGTACGAAGATCTCGCCAAGCAGATCAACAACGTGCAGATCGGCGACATGATGGACTTCGTGCCGACCATGCGCTTGGCGCTGAACGCGCTCAAGGCGTCCGACGCGTCGGCCAAGCACGTGATCATCATTTCCGACGGTGATCCCTCTCCCCCGCCCGGCGCGCTGCTGCAAAGTTTCCGTGACAACAACATCAGTATCACCACGGTCGCGATGTTCCCCCACTCGGGCAACGGCGGGCCGGAAACGCAGTTGATGTCAAGCATCGCGCAACTCACCGGCGGTCGCTACTACCTGCCGCAGAACCCCAACCTGCTGCCTTCGATTTTCATCAAGGAAGCGACCACCCTTCGACGTAGCGCGATTCAGGAAATCAAGTTCACGCCCAACGTGTCCGTCACCTCCGAAATCCTCGACGGCATCGACGGCTTGCGGCAACTCGACGGCTACGTGCTCACCACACCCAAAGCACGATCGCTGACCATTCTCGACGGCCCCGAAGAGGAAGAGCTCGACCCCGTGCTGTCCACCTGGCGTTACGGTCTCGGCGCGGCCGCCGCGTGGACCAGTGATATGTCCCCGCGCTGGGCGTCGAACTGGATCAGTTGGGAAAAATTCTCCGCGTTCGTCAAACAATTGGTCACGCACATCTCGCGCACCAGCGGCGACGGTCACCTGCGCATGCGCAGTTTCCCAGCCGGCGGGCAAGGCATCGTCCTGGTGGAAGATTACGCGCCGGAAGAGTCGTTCCTCGAAATGCAGGCGCAAATCGAAGGACCGCACGGAGCGCCAAAAACGATCGATATGAAACAGGTCGGCCCCCGTCGGTATGAAGGCCGCTTCCCCTTGCAAGGCCAGGGGCGCTACCGCGTCACGTCCGTCGCGCTCGGCGACAACCGCAAAGCCGAACGCACCCACGGCGGGTTTGTCGTGCCATACTCACAGGAATACCTGCGCTTCCGCGCGAATCCGATCGTGCTTCAAAAGATCGCCAACAAAACCGGCGGACGTGAACTGGCGGGCAACGAGACCGGCGAGTTTGTTTTCACCAAAGAGCGCGACGCCAAGCAAAGTTCCAAGCCGGTCATCGACTGGTTCCTGATTCTGCTGGCATGCCTGATTCCGCTCGACGTCGGGTTACGCCGCGTGCAGGTCGACATGGACACCGTCAAAGGCTGGTTCGCCGGCCGACGCGACATGCCCAGCGCCGAAACCTTCACTGCCCTGCTCAAACGCAAACAGGACGTCTCCTCCAGCCTGCGCCACGAAGAAAAACCACGCACCACGCAAGGCCCCAACTTCGACATGGGCAACGACGACGGCGTCAAACGGCCAAGCCTGACCGATGAGCAACGACAAGCCGCCCGACAAGGCGAACCGGAAGAAGAACCGCAATCGGTCACCGAACGGTTGCTCCAAGCCAAGCGGCGGGCGCAGGAGCAGAAAGGTGATGACGAGGAAGCGTAGTCCCAACTTCGTACGGTGGGCACGATCCAATACCACGAACCTCACACAATCATTCATGGTGGGCCACGCCCACCCTACCGATGACAAAGACTCACGAGATCAACCATGATTGAAGAAGAACAACTCCAGGCGGAAGCGAACAGTTTCAAGCGTGATCTGCTGACCGTGCAGAACGAAGTCGGCAAAGTGATTGTCGGTCAGACGCGCGTCGTCGAGTCCGTCCTCACCGCGGTGATGTGCGGCGGCAACGTGTTGCTCGAAGGTGTGCCCGGCCTCGGCAAAACCGAACTGGTCAAAACGCTCGCCCGCGTGCTTGAACTTGAGTTCGACCGCATCCAGTTCACGCCCGACCTCATGCCCGCCGACATCATCGGCACGAACATGATGTCGACCGACGGCAGCGGCAATTACCGGTTCGAGTTCCGCAAGGGCCCGATCTTCACCCAGTTGCTGCTCGCCGACGAAATCAATCGCGCCACGCCCAAAACCCAGTCCGCCCTGCTCGAAACCATGCAGGAACATTCGGTCACCATCGGCGGCGAAACGCACCAACTGGTCGAACCGTTCTTCGTGCTCGCCACGCAGAACCCGATCGAGCAGGAAGGCACGTACCCGCTGCCCGAAGCGCAACTCGACCGTTTCATGTTCAAATGTGATGTGCAGTTTTTGAATCGAGATGAGTTGAATGAAGTCGTCAGCCGCACGATTCTGAAACAGGCGATTGAAACCCAGAAGGTAATCGACGGCCCGCGCATTCTCGAACTGCGCAAGATTTTGAACAAGGTCGTCGTCGCCGACCCGATTCGCGACTACGCCTGCCGCATCGTCCTCGCGACACATCCGGGCACGGAATTCTGCACCGAGCAGATTCACCAGTTTGTCCGCTGGGGCGCCAGCCCGCGCGCCGCCCAGGCGTTGATCCGCGCCGCCCGCGTCCGCGCCTTGAGCGAAGGCCGCGTCCACGTTGCGTTTG
>JANQKH010000169.1 GCA_028281215.1 Phycisphaeraceae bacterium
AAATTCTGCCGACGTTGATCGCTTCGCTAGACGACGGCGTACCTGAAGTCCGCATGGCCGCGGCGCAGGCGATTGCATTCCAAGGCGACCAAGCGAAGGCCGCGATCGATCCGCTCATCAAGGCGTCCGCTGACGCTTCCAAGTTTGTGCGTATCGAAGCGGTTCGTGCGCTGGCGCATCTTGGCGTGAATGAGCCTCGTGTCATCGCGCATCTCGAAAAGCTGGCTCAGAGTGACGACGCTGCGCTGGCGCAGTCGGCTCGGCGCGCCTTGCAGAAGATAGAGTCCGACACGCCCGTTGAGCCGCAACCCTGAGTTAATCCCCCGCGACGTAAACCTTCACCTCGTATTGCATCCGCCGTACCGCCAGGTAAAGCTGGTAATCGCCTTGCTTCAACTTGGCGATCACGTGTTTCTTCGACGGCGAACTGGTCTTGAAGATCGTGCCGATCGTCTGGTAGTTGCCGGATCGGTCGTGTTTCTTCGATAGGTTAATCCGGAAACTGGTCGACCCGCTCGTGGGTCGCACGTCCCATGCGATCTTGACCTTCGCATCTTTGGCGATCTTGAATCTGGACTTCCCTCCTCCGCCGCCTTTGGTGCTCATGATCTGCACCCAGTTGATTTCGTCCTTCTTGTCGGCGCGAGATTCCGGTAAGGCGGCAAACAGCAGTATTGATGAAAGGGCCAGTGCGGTGATGAAGCGCGATCGGGTCATCTTGATTTACCCCTTGGCTCGTGCGTGTTCAGGCAATGATCTTATGTATCACTTCGCCGGCGACGTCCGTTAGTCGGAACCGTCGGCCGTTGTAGGTGTACGTCAGCTTCTTGTGGTCGAGGCCGAGCAGGTGGAGGATGGTCGCGTGAAGGTCGTTGACATGTACCTTGTCCACGGCCGCTTTGTGACCGACCTCATCGGTTTCGCCATACGACACGCCGCCCTTGACGCCGCCGCCGGCAAGCCAGTAAGTAAATGCATGCGGGTTGTGATCGCGGCCGGGCTTCTTGGATTTCTGCGCCAACGGCAAACGTCCGAACTCGCCGCCCCAGACGACGAGGGTGGAATCCAGTAATCCGCGCTGCGCCAGATCCTGCAACAGCGCGGCGATCGGTTGATCGGTTTCGCCTGCGAAACCGCGATGATTGCCTTCGATGTCGTTGTGACCGTCCCAACTTCGCTGGTTTTCCATACCACCGGAATAGATCTGCACGCAGCGCACGCCGCGCTCCACCAGACGCCGCGCGTAAAGACACTGCGCCGCGAAGTGAGAGCAACGCTTGTTGTCCACGCCGTACATCTCACGGATGTGTTTCGGTTCCTTGTTGATATCCAGCGCTTCGGGCGCCGCCGATTGCATGCGGTACGCTAACTCGAAACTCTCAATGCGGGCCGCCAGTTCGGCTTCATCATTGTTCTGTTGAAGGTGACGTTGGTTCAGGCGTTTAAGCAGATCCAACTGTCGGCGTTGTTGGGCGGCGGTGAGATCCTTCGGGCGGTAAAGGTTGTCAATCGGATCGCCCTTCGGCTTAAACCACGTGCCTTGGAACACGCTCGGCAGAAAGCCGGCCGACCAGTTCTGACTGTACCCTTTCGGCAATCCGCGGTTGAGCGGGTCCGACATCACCACAAACGCCGGCAGATTCTGACTCTCGCAACCAAGTCCATACGTAATCCACGATCCGACACAAGGCAGACCAAGGCGCGGCTGCCCGCTGTTCATCATGAACAACGCCGGGCTGTGATTGTTGCTTTCGGTATGGCCGGAATGGATGAACGCCATCTTGTCAACGTGCTTGGCGAGGTTCGGAAAAATCTCCGATACATGCTTGCCAGATTCGCCATGCTGTTTGAACTTGAATGGACTTTTCATCAGGCCGCCGACCGCGTTGGAGAAGAAGCCGGTGAACTTGTCAAAACCCTTGATGTCCTGGCCGTGGCGCTTTTCAAGTTCTGGTTTGTAATCCCAGGTGTCGACGTGGCTGGGGCCGCCGTTGATGAACAGCCAGATGATCGACTTGGCCTTGGTGGGAAAGTGCGGCTTCCGCGCAGCCAATGGATTAAGCGCCTGGTTTTTGTCCAGTGACGCGGCGGTCGCGCTGTCAAGCAGACCTTGCTGGCTCAATAGCGACGCCAGGCCGATCATCCCCGCGCCGCTGCCGCAGCGTTGGAGCAATTCGCGTCGCGTGGGGATTGTCGGCCCGTGGTTGGGATTAGATTGTGAGTGACGTTCCAACATGGTTGACCTTTCGCACCGATCAGTCGATGTAAACAAACTCGTTCAAACAAAAGAGCACCTGACAGAAGTTCGCCATCGCCAGGTCGACGGCGTTGGGCTTTTTCTGGGCGCGGTAGGTTTCGATGTCTGCCAGAATATATTGCCGGTTATCTTTCAACTCCGCGGCGGTGGGTTCGCGGCCGATGGCGTGGCGATAGGCGCGTTTGATCGCGGCGTCGACCGATTCATCCTTGACCTGTTTGGCAAACGCCACTGCGTATTCGCGCACAATCGGGCTGTTGATGAACATCAGCGCCTGCGGGGCGATGGTCGTCGCCGGCCGCGAACCGTGGCTGACCAGCGGTTCAGGCATGTCGAACAGTTGCATCACCGGTACGAGTCGGCTTCGCTTGACGAAAAAGTAAATGCTGCGGCGTTTCATGCGCTGGTCCAGTGTGCCCTTGCCGTACATCCGTGTGTCAAGTTGCCCCGCCACGTGCAGCATGCTGTCACGGATAACTTCCGCTTCAAGCCGGCGCATATTCTGCCGCCAGAAGAATCGATTCTCCGGGTCGGCCGGCTCATTGTGCGAAGCGTTTTTCGAGCTTTGCATGTAGACCGCACTGGTCATGATCAGTTTGTGAATCGGCTTGAGCTTCCAATCATGGCGAATCAGTTCAGTCGCCAGCCAGTCAAGCAGTTCCGGATGTGTCGGCCGTTCACCCTGGAAACCAAAATCGTTCGGGGTGGCGACAATGCCGCGGCCGAAGTGATGATGCCACAACCGGTTCACGATCACGCGCGCCAGCAGATGGCCGGCGCCGTGCTCCGTGTCGGTGATCCAGTTCGCCAATGATCGCCGACGATAGCTGGTGCGCCATCCCTTCGGGGCGTCCACCTGCCAGATCTTCTCGCTTTTCTCGTTGCGCATAAGCACCGTGAGAAAGCTTTGCGTAACCGGTTCAACCTTCTGGTTCGGGTCGCCGCGCTTCAGTTTGTAGACCTGCTTATAAAAGTGCGGATACCCGCGACCGTCCGCGTGGTGCTTCATCGGTTTGAAGCCTTCACTGGCGATCATGACCCGCGTCTTCTTTTCGACCAGGCCGTTCTTGATGTGATTGTCCACCGACTGTTTGAGCTTTTGCCATTGCGGTAACGTGGTGGCGTACCATTTCATGGCCGCTTTGATTTGGAATTGAGTTTGAGATTCACCATAAGCCAATCCCTTGATGGTTTGTGCCACTTCCAACGGCACTTGGTTGACATTGCCTTTGAGATCGACCGTTTTGGGATTGTTGGAGGTGACGGACAGTCGCGGCCGACCCATGGCGTGCGACTTGTTCGGATGAGTGAATCGCATCGTGATGGTTAATTGCGTCGGCGTCTTGACCGCCAACGGTTTGTCCAACACAAAGACCGCCGCCTGATCCTTACCGATGCCGCCGGCGTCGACCGCCCAACCAGACCCGTTCTTGTCGCCGTCAAGCGATGCGTTGGCTGAGAGCGTTCCCTTGTTCTGCTCATGCGTGACGCGCGTCGACACCAGTTTGACAGACTTCGGATTCGCATTGGAGTCAACGGGTTTGGCGGTGACGGACAGGTCCGACAGGCAGAAGTTTCCGTTGCCCGCCAATCCCGGTCCCTGACGGGGTAAGCTCTTGTGCGTCAGCGCTTCAATCCGCAATGCGGTGATGGGATGGTCTTTGACTTGTGCAGTGAACACGTAGGTGTCGGTGGCCGGCGTTTTGCCGACTTTGAGCAGTGAGCCATCGGATTGCTTTTGAAATTGTGTGCCGTTGTGCGTTCGAGGCGATTGAATGTCCAGCACTTTCCAGGTCTTCAACTGATCGTTCAGTGATTTGCCGTGCTTGGCAACGTAGGCGTGGAACTGTTTGGGCAGTTCATCTTTTTCAAACTTTGCCAGATTGGTTTTGAGTCGTTCCAGCGTCTGTTCATACGCCTTCTTGGCTTTGTCTTGTTCCGCAGGCGTGGTCAAGGCCAGATCGATCTCACTGCGAATGGTGGTCGCGAACGACGCCAGGATTTGGTAGTAGTCGTCGTTGGAGATTGGATCGAACTTATGATCGTGGCACCGCGCGCAGCCGATGGTCAGGCCGAGCATCGCCGTACCCATCGTGCCCGCCATATCGTCAAGTTCATCGTACCGCGCGGATTCGAATTCCTTCTCGGTCAACTGCGTGGGAAACACGCCGGCGCCGAGGAAGCCGGTCGCCATCATCGCCAGCGGATTGTTCGGTTCAATCTCATCGCCCGCCAGTTGCCATTGCACGAACTGCTTGAACGGCATGTCGGCGTTGAGTGCTTTGATGACGAAGTCGCGGTAGTGGTACGCGTGAGGCCGATCGTAATCCTGCTCGAAGCCGTGGCTTTCGCCGAAACGAGCGACGTCCAGCCAGTGCCGCGCCCAACGTTCACCGTAGTGCGGGCTGGCGAGCAGTTTGTCGATCAGTTTGGTGTATGCGTTGGGGTCTTGATCGTTGATGAAAGCATCGATTTCCGCCGGCGTCGGGGGCAGACCGATCAACGCAAAGTAGGCGCGGCGAATCAAGTTGCGCTTGGATGCCAGGTCGTTCGGCACAAGTTTCATTTCGCGATGCTTGGCCGTGATGAAGCGATCGATCGTCGTGCGCGACCAGCGATCGTTCGCAAATGACTTCGGCTCAACACGCTTCAATGGTTGAAATGACCAGAACCGCCGATCCTCTTCAGTGATGCGAAATTCGCCGGGCTTGGGTTTGTCGCCCTTGTCAACCAGCGGTTTGTCGTACGGTGCGCCCAAGTCAATCCACTTGCCAATTTTGGCGATGGCGTCATCGGACAACTTTGGCTGCTTGTGCGGCATGTGCGGCTTGGATTTGTGGGCGATTAGATTCCACGCGAAACTCTTGCGGTGATCGCCGGGCACCAGGCCGGCATCTTCAAAGCCGCCCTCAATGAACTTCTCCCGCGTGGTCATGTCCAACTCGCCTTTGAGTTTCTCGCCGCCGTGACATTTCACGCAGTGATTGAGCAGCAGTTGGCGCACGTCGCTCTTGAACAGCGCGAGGCCGGCCGCCATGTTCTTCGCGTGCGCGGGATCTACCTTAGCGCCGGTCGGTTTCGCAACCGGTTTATCGGCGGCATTAGCTGAAGCCGCG
>JANQKH010000187.1 GCA_028281215.1 Phycisphaeraceae bacterium
ACGGATTGGCGCGCCACCCGTTCGCATGATTGAGGACGAGGCGGAACTCAGGGCAATGGGGCTCGAAGCGGCCCGCATTCGCAGCACCGGTTTGGGCAAACGATGCGACCCCACACCCACGATGCAACGCACCGGCTGGTCGCCGCTCTATCCCAGTTTTTGTGAAGGCTTCGCGACTTTGCCGGAAGTCGTGCTGCGGGCGGGGTTGTGATGGCTCGCGTGAAGGCCCCAAGGCGTGGAGAAGCGTTCCCGCCACACATCACATCTTGCCTTAGCATCGAACGATTGGTGTGCAGTCGATCGCATACGTCTTTGCTATCATTGATACATTGGAGACTCATCGAAACACTCGGCAGGGATGCCTCATGACGCAAGTGACGGAATCTGATTTACTCGAAGGTCTGACCGATCGCCAGCGCGAGGCGGTGACGCATGTCGACGGCCCGCTGCTCGTGCTCGCCGGGCCCGGTTCCGGCAAGACCCGCGTGATCACCAGCCGTATTGCTCATATGGTGCGCGGCGTGGGCATCGCGCCCTGGAACGTGTTGGCGATCACGTTTACCAACAAGGCCGCCGGCGAAATGCAGCAACGCGTGGCGAACCTCGTCACGGAACGACAGGCCCGTGCCATCACCGTCAGCACGTTTCACAGCCTGTGCGCCCGCATCCTCCGCGTGCACGGCGAACGCCTCGGTCTGTCCTCCGGCACAAGCATTTACGATTCCAGCGATCAGCAGCGCGCCATGAAGCAGGTCATCAAAGATCTGGACATGAGCACGTCCAACTTTCCGCCGGGGCAGGTGCTGGCCGCAATCAGCAATTCAAAGAATGAACTGGTCGACGTGGAGACGTATGCATCGCTGGCGCGCGATTTCTTTTCGCGAAACGTCGCCAGGCTTTACAAGGGTTACCAGGCGTTACTCAAAAAAAACAACGCGATGGACTTCGACGATCTGCTGCTCAACACCGTTCGCCTGCTGCGCGAACACATCGACGTGCGCGATCAATTGCGAGAGCGGTTCCAGTACCTGCTGATCGATGAATACCAGGACACCAATCACTCACAGTTCGTCATCGCCAACGCCTTGGTCGGCGACGCCAGCGCCGACAATGAACCCGGCGGCAACATCTGCGCGACGGGGGATCCGGACCAGTCGGTGTATCGCTGGCGAGGTGCTGACATTCGCAACATCCTCGAGTTTGAAGAGCACTACCCGGATGCGCACGTCGTGCGGCTGGAACAGAACTATCGCTCGACCAAGCGTATCCTCGCCGCCGCCGACCAACTGATTCGCAACAACAAACGCCGCAAACACAAGGCGTTGTGGACCGAAAACGAAGAGGGTGATGCGGTCCAAGTCGTGGCTTGCCGGGATGAGCGCCATGAAGCTCAGTGGCTGGCGCAGGAATTTCAACGACTGCACGATGACGAGGACATTTCCTGGCGGGACATGGCGGTGTTCTACCGGATCAACAGCCTGAGCCGGGTGATTGAAGATGCGATGCGCGAAGCGGCAATTCCCTATCAAATCGCGCGCGGCACGGCCTTCTACGACCGTAAGGAAATCAAGGACGCCATCGCCTACCTGCGTGTGATCGCCAACCCGGATGACGAAGTCAACCTGTTGCGCATCGTCAATGTGCCGGCGCGCGGCATCAGTGAGAAAACGGTCAAGGCGTTGCAAGCGCACGCTGTCGCCCACGACGCCACCGTATACCAGATGCTTGGCCGGGCGGCGGAGGCGCCGGGCTTGAATACGCGCGCGGTGAACGCATGTGAACGGTTCGCGGCCATGGTGGATCGTTGGCGGTGCATGGCTGGATATGTCATTAGCGGCGCAACTAACAACACCGACCATGACGCCAACGAATCTCAATCGTTCCGTGAATTTGTCGACCGCGTTCTTCGCGCATCCGGCCTGCATGACTTATATGCCAAAGACGCCGGCGACAGCGAGGATGATCGACTGGCCAACCTCGGTGAACTGGTCAGTTCCGCCCAGCAGTTCGAGGATGACTTCACCGGCCGACCGGGCATCAGTTTCGACCTTGACGGCAACACCATCGAAAACCCGCCGACCGACTTCGCAACGTCGCTCTCGGAAAAACTCGAAGCCTACCTTGAACAGGTCAGCCTCGTCAGTGATGTCGATTCGATCAACGCGGCGGATGGCGCTGTCACGTTGATGACGTTGCATGCGGCAAAGGGATTGGAGTACCCCGTCGTGGGTGTGATTGCGGTCGAGGATGGTTTGCTTCCGCACTCGCGATCGCATGCCGACGAATTAGAGATGGAGGAAGAACGCCGGCTTTGTTTCGTCGGCATCACCCGCGCCGAACAACGACTGTACCTGACCAATGCGCGGTACCGCACCGTGTTCGGCCGCACCGAGCCGACCATTCCCAGTCGCTTCCTTGAAGAGTTGCCGCCGGAACATGTCGAACGTGTGTCGGCTGACGAGGAGGACGACTATCACAGCGACCTCGGAACGCGGGATTTCTACGATACCGACGACCAGGAACTGCGCCCCGGCGATATGGTCCGCCACAATCAATTCGGCCTCGGTGTGATCATGGCTATCCGCGGCAAGGGCCACCAGACCCGAGCCCAGGTCCAGTTCAACCAGTTCGGCGTCAAAACCCTCATCCTCGAATACGCCAACCTGGAAAAGCTGTGAGTGTATCGAGTCGGAAGGCGGTCAAAGAATACCGAAGGCACCAGCCTACCACTTTGCCCCCAATCGCGACCTCACCAAATCATCTCATCAGCAAATGAAAACCTTGACCCCGCTTGCGTTGTAGGCGAGAATGAGGCACAATCCCCAATTCGCCTCCCATCCCCCGCGAAGCCAAGGAGCCTAAGGATGGTCGAAGAAACCGCTGAAGCAAGACTGACGGATCATAAAATCCTGATCGTCGATGATGACCCCGAAGTGCGTGACAGCATCGACGCCGCGCTGCGTTCCGAAGGCGCCTTGACGATGACCTGCGGTGACGGCAACTCTGCGGTGCGCATTTGCGAATCAGACAAACCTGAACTTGTCGTGCTCGACATGATGCTCCCCAAACGCAGCGGCTTCCTGGTTCTCGAACGCATCAAGGATCTCGAACCGCGCCCCCGTGTCGTCATGGTGACCGCCAACGAAGGCAAACGCCATCAGCAATACGCCGAGCACCTGGGCGTGGATGGCTACATGCTCAAGCCGGTGCGGTTGGAGCGGTTGATCACGCTGGCGCAGGATCTGCTGGAAGGCGAAGATTGATTTGATACAAAAAACGTAACCGATATGAACCGACCCTTTCACAGCGGGTCGGTTTTTTATGGTGCAATCACCCATCTCATCGCTGGTCAATCAATCGGCCAAAGAAGTTGGTTTGTCGAATTTGATTCGTTTGATTTAACGATTTGTCGAACAACGTTGCGGTACTTCTCACTTTGAAACTGAATTGCGGCACGTCGATATACTTGCTCGGCTGTTTGGCGTTGAATGGTGTGGATCTGTTTATACGGCCATTCTTTTTCTTTGGCTGCAAAAGGCGCAAACCAGTCAAGCGCCACTCGCAGGCTTCGGCCGTCATCGGTCTTGAAAGACCACAAATCGAGGCCCAATTTGTCACCAAGGACTGCAAGGTTTAGAAGGGCGACCAGGTTCATCGAGGTGTAATCAAAAGAGCGGGTCCGCGCCAATTCGTGCGGCAGCCGGCCTTGTGGATCGATTTGATGTGCATATCGGCTAGTTCCGGATTTTGTGAGCATCGTTTTCGCAACATCGTTCTGACCGGCGAAAACTAAGACGGCGACGGTTTGAGCCTCGTACCACGTACCGATATTGTTCTTTGCGCGAAAAGCGCTGCGACCGTTTGGGCTCTCGCGAAGCCATTTGCCGAAAGTAGCGAACCAGTTTCGAATTGCTTCATGGTCCTTATCCGACCAAGAATTTGAATCTCGCAAAAGGGTAATCGAATCGATCAACGAGATGAACCGGCGTGTATCAATGGTGCCGACTCCGCGCCCGGTTGTGCGCCCGGGAATCGCCTGGCTGAAATTCAAGTTGGGGTTCATGCGCGTTTTTTCGTTTAAAAACCAGATGCGCAGGAGTTTCGCCGTGTGCGTGGCGTACTTTTCCTCACCTGAGAAGTACCACGCCCGAGCGAGTGTATCGACGGACGTACACATCAGATGCAGCGACTTGGAGTCAAATTTATCACGCTCGGGATTCACCTGCCCGTCGCGTCTTACATAGGGCAACCCGTTTTCTGTATTTGGATTCCGCCACCAATAAGGACCAATGCTCATGTAGTCATGTTTGTCACCGCTGGGCGGCTCGAACGATTTATGAACGACCGAAAACGGACCGGCTTTGAGAGCAGCGTCGGCTTGATCTTTCAGCGCCGCGAGCGCCTTTAGTGTTCCAGGTTCTTTTGATGAAATCCGGTCGAGCGTTCTCTTCAATTGTGAAGCATCGAGTATCAGCAGTGAATGGTTGGCGGGATGACGTCTCTCTGTCGCATTCGATTTCAGCGCAAAAGCAGCGGATATCAGCGGCAGGATGAGTAGTGAAGTTCGAAATCCAAGCAGCATGGTTTTTCCAGTTGGATTCTCGCCTCGACTTACCAAACATCACAAGACGAACACATTGACCTCCCTGCTGGCGCGAGGTCGATTATAACCTGATCCAAATGAAGCCGACAAAGAAGACGCAGCATGAATCCATCAAACCGCTGCCACTGGTAGCGCGACATACTTCACCGGCTTTACCCGACTTTCAAATTCATCCCAGAATCTATTGAGAATCGTTTTGACCGCCCAGTTGGCGCCATCGGACAAGCCGCAGATCGTCGTGCCGGGCATGATGCCCATGGAGTTGGCGAGTTCGAGGAGAAGATCGAGGTCTTTGGTCGTGCCGTTGCCGGCTTCGATGCGCGTGAGAATCTTATACATCCATGTGGTGCCCTCCCGGCAGGGCGTACATTGACCGCATGACTCGTGGCTGAAAAAGCGGGCGATGTTGCGGGCGACGGCAACCATGTCGGTGTCTTCGTCCATGACGATCACGCCGGCGGTACCCAAACCGAGAACGCCATACTTTTTGCCGATGTCAAAATCGAGTTCGGCGTCGTACTGGTCTGTGCCGAGCACGCCCATCGAGATGCCGCCGGGGATCGCGGCTTTGTATTTCTTGCCGTTTTTCATCCCGCCGCAGGTTTGCTCGATGAGGAAGGACAGTTTGATACCGAGGTCGTCTTCGTAAACGCCGGGTTGGTTGACGTGGCCTGACACGCCGTAAAGTTTCGGGCCGAAGTTGCTGGAGGCGACAGGATCGGTGTCTTCCCAGCGGAACGAACCCATGGTTTTG
>JANQKH010000225.1 GCA_028281215.1 Phycisphaeraceae bacterium
ATCCGCGCCTACGCCGAAGCAAGGGATGCGTACTACCTCGAGTTCGACAACACACAGCCCGGCGAAGAAAGCGACGAAGAGAAGGAGTCGCGCCAGGAAATGGATTCCAAACGTCGAACCATGAACGCCGAACGCAATCAATACTACCAGGACACCGCCCGCTACCTGCGGACATTCCATCAGGTCCGCCGCGCCGAACGCCGACAACCCCAACGCTGACGCCGATCCAATCCGTGTAGCGACGCGCATTCTCTTCTGTTGCTTCAGCCGTCGCATCCGTCGCCACCACGATTGCCTCAACACGCCGAGCCGCGGGCGAACCCTGTCTCCGGGCCGCTCGCGGTTTGGTCATTCCGCCGCCACGTCCCCAGCCTGTATCATGCGTGTTCTGGTTTTCATTCGACTTTTCGAGACACGCCGTCATGATTGCACGCTCCTGTTTTCGTCGTTCCGTCGCTGCCGTTTGCGCCCTGTTGATCATGGTTGCAATTGGTGCGCCTGACGCTCTTGCCAACAAAGCCAAACCGCTGAACATCGTCTTCATTCTCGTCGACGACCTCGGCTACATGGACGTCAGTCCGAACAATCCCGACACGTTCTACGACACGCCGAACATCGAACGCCTCGCCAAGTCCGGCATGCGGTTTACCAATGGATACGCCGCCAATCCCGTGTGCAGTCCGACGCGGTACAGCATCATGACCGGCAAGTATCCGTCGCGCGTCAATGCAACCAACTTCTTCTCCGGCCGACGCTCCGGCAAGTTCAACCCCGCGCCGCTGCACGATCGCATGGACCTCAAGGAAACCACCATTGCTGAAGCACTCAAGGCCCATGGTTACGCCACCTTCTTTGCAGGCAAATGGCATCTCGGTCCCACCGAAGATTTCTGGCCGACCAAGCAAGGCTTCGACGTGAACATCGGCGGGTTCAATCGAGGCGGGCCGTACGGCGGGAAGAAATACTTCAGCCCATACGGCAACCCGCGCATGACCGACGGCCCGGACGGCGAACATCTGCCCGATCGCCTCGCTTCTGAAACCGCCAAGTTCATGGAAAACAACAAAGACAAACCGTTCCTCGCTTATCTGTCGTTCTATTCCGTGCACACGCCGTTGATGGCGCCGAAAGAACTCGTGGAGAAATACAAAGCCAAAGCGGAAAGGCTCGGGCTCAACGGCAAGAAGGAGTTCGCGCCCGAAGAACAAATCTTCGGCAGAGGCAAACGCCAGGCGCGCATCCTCCAAAAACACGCCGTCTACGCCGCGATGGTCGAGTCCATGGACAAGGCCGTTGGCAAAGTGCTGGACAAACTCGACGCACTCGGCATCGCCGACCACACCGCCGTCTGTTTCATGTCCGACAACGGCGGCCTCAGCACCTCCGAAGGGTCGCCCACCTCCAATCTGCCGCTGCGCGGCGGCAAAGGCTGGCTCTACGAAGGCGGCATCCGCGAGCCTTACATGATTCGCTGGCCCGGGAAAACCAAGCCCGGCTCGACCTGCAACACGCCCGTAACCTCCACCGATTTCGCGCCGACCATCCTCGCCATGGCCGGACTGCCCGCCCTGCCCAAACAACATCTCGACGGCCGATCGCTTGTCCCGCTTCTCGAAGGAAAAGTCGACGGCTCACTCGCCCAGCGGCCGCTCTACTGGCACTACCCGCACTACTCCAACCAGGGCGGTATCCCCGGCGCTGCCATCCGCATCGGCGACTGGAAACTGATCGAACGATTCGAGGACGGCCGCGTCCATCTCTACAACCTGAAAGACGACATCGGCGAGCGCAACGACCTCGCCGCCAAGCAACGCGACCGTGTTGAACTGATGCGAAAGAAACTGCACGCCTGGTACCAACAGGTCGACGCCAAGTTCCTTCAACCCAAGAACGGCAACAAGCCGTGGCGGCCGTGATGCTTCCCTGTTGCCTTGCCGATTCCCTGTTGATCCCTGGATGATCACGCATGGGCGTTGCCTCGTTCGTTACTCCGGTTTGCGCAGAATGATGAAGATGCTTTCGTTGACGAGGTCTTCGACCTTCAACCCCCGCCCGGCAAACGCCTCCGGGTATTTCAACACAACATTCAAATGATCATTCAGCGGCCGAATCGTCTTGTGCACGATTTCGCAGCCGCATTCGTTGAACATCGTTTCATACTGGTGAAACATCCATCCGTTCAGTGGGATGAAGCCTTTCCAGTTCGCATCGATCTCGTAAAGCTTTTCAACCGCGAATTCCTTGGTAAAGAGATATTGCGGATAGGGCATGCGAAGGCTTCGATATTCATGCCAACCCCAAGCCGCCGCGTACAACGGCCCGAAGTCCAGCATGATGTGACCGCCCGGCTTGCACACGTCCACCATCTGCGCCAACGCTTTCGGCGGATCGTACACATGCTCGAATGAGTTGTACGTCACGATCAAATCAAACTGGTTCGGCTCCATCCCCAACGGCGTGGTCAGATCGCCCAACACATACGGCAAATGTTTCACACGATCATCACGCAAGTCTTCCAAATCCTGCAACGTCACCTGGTGACCATACGCGGTCAGCAACTGCCCCAACATGCCGTCGCCGCACGCCACTTCCAACACCGTCTTGCCCGGCTCGCGCACCAACTCGTTGTGCAGAATCTGACCGATGCGCCCGATCGCACGACGCCAGTTCGCCAACAGGTCGTAGCCGTACTCCCCCATCGCCGGGTAAGCGCTTTGCAACCGATCAAAGTCGGCTTCCGCCCGCTCGGTGGACGGCTCGGTCGTCCGTTCCAGAATCGGCGCAACCTTCCGCTCGCGACGTTTGTTCCGCTTGCCCACAATGCGCTTGCGCACCTTGGGATAGATCATCTGATACAAACCGTGAAGATCGGAAAACATGTCAGCACCTGTTGTCGTCCAGCCCAAACGCGGTCCACCCGCGCGGCTGCACGAAGGAAAAACACATCCAACCAAAGCTACTTCGACCGACGGACACCGGCCAGCACAAAGCATCCAACTTCGATCGGACGCCGACAACGCAACCGTCACAGAATGACCAGCCCGCACGGCCCGCACGACCCAAGAAGACACGTCGCGGCCGATCCACGGTGACACTGACACGCCACCCCCC
>JANQKH010000239.1 GCA_028281215.1 Phycisphaeraceae bacterium
GCGCGTCGGCGAGTTCCTGTGTCTTGTCATCCTGTTTCGTGTATGCCTTCAAGTCCTCCTGACGCCACTTGAAAAAGTCCTCCGCGCCTTTGATCACCCACAACAGTTGCGTGTAATCCGCTGCGAGATCCGGCAGAAGCGCGCGACGCCAAGCATATTTGAAGTCGGTCGACTTGACCGGATCGCCGTTGCTCCATTTTGCTTCCGGCCGGATGTAAAAGGTGTACGTCAGGCCGTCTTCACTGATTTCCCATCGCTCGGCGGCGGCCGGCTCGGGCGTCATCTCCGGCAATTTGATGCGCGTTAATGGCTCGAACATGTTTTCCATAACGCGAATGTCATGGCTCCAGCTCAGCCGCTGCGGATCGAGCATGTTGTGCAGCGAATTGTTGGCGAAGACAAGATCCGCCCGCTCGCTGGTAGCGGCGCTGAGCACCACCCACCCCACGAGGAGGATGTCCAACACCACCACGCCAAGGAACCATCGCATCGGAAGAACTCGTAGCAGTCAACGATTTGCCAAACCATGCGTGCATGCGACGTGCGTCGCGGCATGCAGCCCCATTCATGCTGCGGAAGCTATCACTCAATCGCCAGCAATTCAACCGTGAAGATCAGCGTCGCGTTGGGGCCGATGTCGGCACCTGCGCCGCGGGAGCCGTAAGCGAGGTCGCCGGGGATATAGACTTCCCACTTGCTGCCGACGGGCATGAGTTGGAGGGCCTCGGTCCAGCCTTTGATGACCTGGTTGACGCCGAAGGTTGCTGGTCGGCCTCGCTTGATCGAGCTGTCGAACACTTTGCCGTCAATCAGTCGGCCTTCGTAATGCACGCTGACACGATCGGTTACGGTGGGGGTTTGACCGTTGCCTTTCTTGATCACTTTGTATTGCAGGCCGCTGGGCAAGGCGACGACGCCTTCTTTCTTCTTGTTGGCGGCAAGGAATTCCTTTCCGGCTTTGGCGTTGGTTTCGGCAGCGGCGGCGCGGCGCTCTTGGGCCTTGGCCTGCATTTCCTTCGCGAATGCCTGGATAGCGGCGTCGATCTGCTCGGCGGTCAGCTCCGGCGCAGCGCCGGCAAGTGCGTCCTTGATGCCATTGGCGAGAAGTTCGGGATCAATGTCGAGTCCGTCGCGCTTGATGCTTGTGCCGATACGGACGCCGAAGCCGTAGCTGGCGCGGTCTTTGACCGTTTTGAGACCGGACTTGTCGGCCGGCTTCGTGTCTTCCTTCTTCGCGGCGTCATCATCCGCGGCGATCAGGGCGTAGGTTGGAATCAGCAATGCCGTCATCAAGGCAGCAAGAAGGAGCGGGTGTTTCATCAAACAATTCCTTTCGGGATGGCTGGCCGGTTCGTGGGTTCGAATCAGACTCAAACAGGAGGGCGTGATCCAAGCCGATCCGAATTCCGGGCCAATCGGGTTCGTTAGTATAGCTTTAACGGGCATGGGGCAGATCAATGCTGAACAATCGTTCGATCCACGCCGTTCACCGCATGTGACACTGCAAAACCGGCTCATTTTGCCCCAGACTCGACACCGATCGCTAAACTTCGGATGTGAATCCCGTCGAGCCCATGCTCGCCATCCTCTATCGATGGACCTTCTCGCCGATGCACGTGTTGGGCGGCGGTGGCGTGTTGCTGCTGCTCGCTGCTGTTGTGTATTGGCGCACGGGTAAAGATCGGCCGGTGTCGAGCTTGCTGTTGCTGTTCATGCGATGCGGTTTTATCGTCGCGTTGACGTGGCTGCTCATGGGTCCCAGTGTACAACCGAGGGGTACGACCGTAGCCGGCAAACCGCATCTTTATATTTACGTCGACACCTCACGGTCGATGCTGACCGAAGACCTGCAAGGTCAGTCGCGTATTCGGTTCACGCTGCAACGCTGGTTGAGCGATCGGCATATTGCCGAGTTGGAATCGGCGTACAACGTCCATGTATTTCAGTTCAACAGCACGACCCAACCACTGACGCACCAACTGATGCAACTGTCGGACGCGGAGTTGGCCACGGGCAGTCAGTCCCGGATCACCGAGCAAATCCGCGCGGCGCTGGTCGATCTGCCGGCTGGTCAGCGCGGCGCGAGTGTGCTGGTGCTTAGTGATGGTCATGATTCACAGGCCGAGCCCCTGACCTCCGCGGCGACGATTGCCCGCACGCGTGACATCATTGTGCACACCGCGACGATGGGCGGCGCGAGTGTGCAGCGCGACCTATCGCTCACCGCGTTCGCCGAACAGAAGTTCCTCGTTGCCAAGGAGCCGGGGCGCATCATTGTGAATCTGCGGAACATGGGATTTGATCAGCCGTCGTCCATCCTTCAAGTCAACGACGGCGAGAACTCGTCGCAGCAGACCATCGACTTCGGCGACAACCGGACGATGCGTGTGTACCTGCCCGTTCAACAGTCAAAGCCGGGCCTTTACGAGTATGTCGTTTCGCTCACGCCGGTCGAAGGTGAGGTGGAAACGAGCAACAACCGCCAGCGTGTATTCGTGGAAGTCACCGACGAACCATTCAAAGTGCTGGTGCTCGAAGGCGAACCGTTCTGGGACACAAAGTTCCTCGCTCAATCGCTGCGAGGCGACGCAAGCATTGCGCTGACGCACATCACGCAAATTTCACCTGGTAAACAGGCGAAGGTGGTCACGCGATCCACCGACGACACCGTCGCGCGCGTGCCGACCACCGCGGAGGAACTGGCAGCGTTCGATGTGGTGATTCTCGGCCGAGGCATGGAACGCATGTTGACCACGAAGGTCGCGAAACTGTTTCCCGCCTACGTGCAGGAACACGGCGGACACATCGTCTTCGCACGCGGCAAAGCGTATGACCCCGCCACCGAAATCGGCAGCGAGATCCAACAGGCCTTCGCCGTCATCGAACCGGTCGAATGGGGCGATGGCGTGCGGCACGACCAAGCGCTCCTTCTGACGCCGACAGGAAAGCTGGCCCCTTGCTTTGCGTTCGGCCCGCTGAATATCACACCCGACGAAGCTCTCGGCGCACTGCGCGGCTTTCACTTGATGCCGGCGGTATTGAAAGAGAAGGTCAGCGCCGAAGTCTGGGCGCGTGCAGGTTCGACGGACGGACAGGCGATCAATGATCTGCCTCCGGCGATTGTCACCATGCGGCCGGGCCGCGGGACGGTGGTCGCCATACTCGGCGAAGGCTTGTGGCGATGGGCTCAACTACCGCCGGAACACAAGCAGTTCGATGGCATGTATGACGTGTTCTGGTCCAACCTCGTGCGCAGCCTCGCGATGGGCGGCAGTTTTCAACCCGGGGATCAGGTCGCACTCGAACTGAGCGCGACGACAGTCCGGTTGGGCCAGCAGGTAAAAATCACAGTCGCCACGCGCATCCCGCCGCCGACAGGGTTTCAACCCTCGATCACGATCACCGGGCCCGACGGCCAATCTCAGCAACCTTCGCTCGCCCGAATGATCGGCGGCACACGTCAGCGCGCCACTTTGACGCCGACGAAGACCGGTGTTTATACCGTCACGCTGAACGCAACACCGCTTCAACCGTCTCAACAGGCAAAGAAGTTCGCCGTATTCGACGAGGACATCGAGCGGCTGGACGCCGGTGCCGATCCGCAAGCCATGCAGTCGCTTGCGGAATTGAGCGGCGGCGTGGCGTTCACCGCAGACCAGGCCGATGAATGGATCGATGCGTTGGAACGGTTTGAAGCCGCCCGCGTCACGCCGACCGAGCCGGAATATGTCTGGAACAAGGGAATCATCCTCTGTCTGCTGCTAGGATGGATCAGCAGTGAATGGCTTTTTCGCCGTAAGGTGGGCATGCTTTGAGCCCGCGTTCGCCTCACGATCCGCAAAACGGATTCACCATGACGGCAACCACACCACAACTTCAAACCACGCTGCAACAGGCGAGCCGAGCGCACGCCCGCGTCCAAACCGCACGGCAGCTCTGTCGCATGTTGACATGGTTGACGGCAGCCGGATTGTTTGCAGTGGCGATTGACGCGGTGCTCTCCCTGCCGCCAATTGGTTTGATTGTCATCGATATCGCCATGCTGTCATTGATGGTCGCCGCGCTGGCGTCGATCGCCAAAGCACTGATCACGCGTCGCGACCAGCGCGCAGCCGCCCGTCTATTGGAACAACAACTCGGTCTGACCGGCAGCCAGTTGATCAACGCCGTCGATCTCAACGAACCGGCCGGCAGCGGACAAAGCGAGGTTCTTCGCAAGTCGACCGTTTCCGCGGGCGAACAACTGGCCGCCCGTGTGCACGCCGGCAAAGCGATCGACACCGCACCCTTGCACCGTGCCGGGCTGCGCCTCGGCGGCATCGTGGTCGTCGCACTCGTTTTCTATTTGCTCGTGCCCAGCCTGTTCCAAACGGTGTGGCACCGCTACCTCAATCCCTTCGCCGGCCATCCTGCGTACACCTTTGTCGAGTTTGAAGTCGACTATCCCGACGAAGTGTTTCAAGGCAAACCCGTTGTCATCCGCGCTCAACTCAGCGGCCTGAATCTACCTGACCGTGCAAACGTGGTGTTGATCGACCCCGAATCCCAAAGCGCGCTTCGCACGCAACCCATGCTCCGACTCGACGAACATGTGAAAGACGCATCGCCAGCGCCAAACAACTCGCCTGACACCACCGATGGCGACCAGCCGTTGACCTTCGCCTTTCGAATCGATCAAGCGCAACGGACTACCGACTTCTATATCGACACGCCCACCGGCCGAAGCCCGATGTATCGGTTTACCGTCTTGCCCGTGCCACGCATCGAGCAGGTAACAATCAAGTACACCCCGCCGACGTACACGGGTTGGCCGCCGCAAACCGAATCACTCGGACCGCGCGGCATTCGCAATATCACCGGCACACAGGTCACGCTCGTCGCCAAAAGTAACATGACGTTGCAAAATCAAACAACATTGCCTGGAGCAACTCGAACAACGTATCGCCCTGACCGCTCAAGCCGTTACCGATGTTGTCGAGGCCCCTGGACCTCAGCCGC
>JANQKH010000283.1 GCA_028281215.1 Phycisphaeraceae bacterium
CTCGATGTTAAGAGTGACATCCTGAAGAAACTCGATTCCGGCAAGCCCGCCGTCACGCCCGGAGAAGGCGCCGCGAGTTTGATCATCGAACTGGCCAAAGGCAACGAATTCGACGAGATCATGCCGCCCAAAGGAAAAGGCAAACCGCTGTCGGTGAAACAGATTGCGACGTTGACACGCTGGATTGATCAAGGCGCGACTTGGCCGGACAGTGCCTCGGCCGAGGCGGTGATCCAGTCGAAACATTGGGCGTATCAACCGGTGGTGCGTCTCGATCCGCCGAAGGTGAGGCAAGTCGATTGGCCGATCAATGCGATCGATCATTTCATCCTTGCGCGACTGGAAGACAAAAGCATCAAGCCCTCGCTGCCCGCCGATCGCTATACGTTGATCAAACGGCTGTACTACGACCTGCTCGGCTTGCCGCCGACACCTGCCGAGGTCGACGCGTTCGTCAACGACAAGAGTGCGAACGCTTACGAAGAACTCGTCGATCGCCTGCTCACGTCGAAACACTTTGGCGAACGCTGGGGCCGGCACTGGTTGGACAAGGCACGCTACGCCGACTCGGACGGTTATGAGAAAGACCGCCCGCGCATGAACGCTTGGCGGTATCGCAACTGGGTGATCAATGCGATCAACAGCGACATGCCGTTCGATCAGTTCTCGATCGAACAACTCGCGGGCGACGTACTGCCGAACGCAACACCGTTGCAGAAACTCGCCACGGCGTTTCACCGCCAAACACTCACTAACACGGAAGGCGGCACCGACAAAGAAGAATTTCGTGTTGAAGCCACGTTTGATCGCACGGAAACAACATCGACCGTCTGGCTTGGTCTGACGATGACCTGCGCGCGCTGCCATACACACAAGTACGATCAGATCACGCAGCAGGAATATTTCGAACTCTACGCGTTCTTTAACAACGGTGACGAAGCAAACACGAACGTTGCCACCGATGCCGGCGCGATGGCGGCTTACCAGGCAAAGCTCAAGGCACATCAACAACAAGTGGCGAAGCTTGAACAACAACTTGCCGACGCGAAAGCCAAACTCGGTCCCGCCGTTGAAAAATGGGAGCAGGCCATCCAATCCAAAATCGCTGTTGACGAACCCGGCCTTGCATACCACGATGCGAACGTGCTGAAGATTGAAGGACCGAAGGGTGTGACGTTCAAAAGGCTCGACGATGGTTCGTTCCTTGTCGGCGGTGCGAATGTCGATAAAGGCAAGTACACGATTGATCTCGAAACCAACCTGAAAGACATCAGCGGTGTTCGGCTGGACGTGTTGCCGCACGATTCGCTGCCCACGAAAGGGCCCGGCCGCGTACAACATGGCAACTTTGTGCTCAGCGAGATTCGCATGTACGTATCCGGTAAAGGCACGCCGACAACCAAGGACCAGGTCAAACTCACCGCCGCCGAGTCGGACTTTAGTCAGGCCAACTGGCCAGTAAAGAATGCAATCGACGGCAAAGAGGGGAGCGGTAGTGCCGACACAGGCTGGGCGATTGCGCCACAATTCGGCAAAGCGCATCACGCTATCTTTTCCGCCGGCGCATTGCTGCCCACACGAGAGAAAACGTTCGTCCGTGTCGTCCTCAGCCAAAGCTACGGGTCGCAACACATGATCGGCCGCTTCCGCGTGCGATTGCAGACCGGCCTCGATCACAACCAATTGGCGCCAAAGCCCATCCGCGCGATTCTTGCCTTGCCGAACGCGGAACGCACCGCGAAGCACAAACAAATGTTGCTGGACCACGTCGCAGCAACCCATCCGTCGTTGACGAAACTCACTGGAGAGCTGAACGCTCTGAAAAAGAAGGCTCCAAAGCAACCAGTGATGACGGTTCGTGTGATCGTTCAACGCAGCAGTCCGCGACAGACGAAAGTGCTCCGCCGCGGCGATTTCCTTCAACCCCTGGATGAAGTGAAGCCGGACACGATCAATGTGCTGGAACGCGTGCATCCCTTGAAATCGCGCAATCCGAAAGCGATGCCCGATCGACTGGACTTCGCGCGTTGGCTGATGGACAAAGACAACCCGCTGACACCGCGCGTGTCGGTCAACCACATCTGGAAGCACCTGTTTGGGCAGGGCATCGTCCGCACGATGGAAGACTTCGGTGTCCGCGGCGAGCGACCGTCGCATCCGCAACTGCTCGACTGGCTCGCCAGTGAATACATCCGTCTCGGCTGGAGCCGTAAGGCGATGATCAAAACGATCCTCATGAGTGCGACGTATCGCCAGTCGTCGCACCATCGAGCCAACGTTTCGAAGATCGACCCGCTGAACATGCTGCTCTCCCGACAGAACCGTTTCCGCGTGGAGGCCGAGATCGTGCGCGATCTGTATCTCGCCGCGTGCGGTTTGCTCAGCGACAAGGTCGGCGGGCCGAGCGTGTATCCGCCGCTCCCGCCCGATGTCGCGGCACTCAGTTACGCCAACAACTTCAAGTGGAACACAAGCAAAGGGCCGGATCGCTATCGCCGCGGCATGTACACGTTCTTCAAGCGCACCTCGCCTCACCCGAACCTGATCAACTTCGATTGCCCCGACGGCAACACGACACGTGTGAACCGTGAGATTTCCAACACCGCGCTTCAACCTCTGCAGACGCTGAACAACATCACCTTTGTCGAAGCATCGCAGGCGATGGCGAAACGCGTGTTGACGGAGAGCAAAGGCAACGACGCACAGCGACTCAATGCCGCGATCCGGCTCTGCATCGCCCGGCCTGCCACGCCGTTCGAGTTGCAACGCTTCGGTGAATTGCTCGCCAAGGCGCGTGCCTACTATGCAAGTCACGCCGACGATGCGAAGAAACTGGTCGGTGGTTACGCCGCGCCGAACGTGCCGGCCGACGAGTCGGCAGCGTGGGTCGCCACCGTGCGAATGATTATGAATGTCGACGAATTCGTAACGCGCGAATAGCGTTGCGAACCAAGCCATGAGTGAATCATCATGTTGAAGAAACAACAAGAAGCCATCGAACTCGCCCGGCAACACACCCGCCGCGAGTTCCTCAATACCACCGCGTCCGGCCTCGGCATGGCGGCGCTGGGATCGATGTTGACACAAGACGGCGTGTTTTCGCCACGAGCCGAAGCGGCGGCGAATGACACCGACGTCAATCTTGCCGACATCAACCCACTCAAGCCGCGCAAGTCGCACTTTGACGCTAAAGCCAAAGCGTGCATTTTCATCTTTATGGCCGGCGCACCGTCGCACATCGATCTCTTCGATCCCAAGCCCGAGTTGCAAAAGCGTCACGGTCAACCGCTGCCGAAGTCGATGCTCGAAAAAGTGCGCTTCGCCTTCATCAAGAAAAACAATGCGCTGCTGCAAGGCTCGCCTTACAAATTCGGCAAACATGGCGAATGCGGCATGGAATTGTCAGAACTGTTGCCGCACATCGGTGGCGTCGCTGACGACATCCTGCTCATCCGCGGTCTGCACTCCGAACAGTTCAACCATCACCCGGGCCAACTCATGATGCAGTGCGGCGTGTCGCGATTCGGCATGCCGGTCATGGGGTCGTGGCTGAACTACGGCCTCGGCAGCGAATCGCAGAACCTGCCCGGCTACGTCGTGCTCACCAGCGGCCGCGGTTCATCTGGCGGTGCAACGCTGTGGCAATCCGGCTTCCTGCCTTCGGTCTACGCCGGCACGCTGTTCCGCAATCAGGGCGAGCCCGTGCTCAACCTGAAGAACCCGGACGGCCTGCCCA
>JANQKH010000331.1 GCA_028281215.1 Phycisphaeraceae bacterium
GTCACAACCCACGGCCGCACGGTGTGTGATGTTAAACTACCAACTGCTCGTATCACTGGGCTCGTATCAACGGGCAATGGACAGCACTGCATTACGTCATTCCGATCGGAGCGATTCATGTTGATGCAACGATTTGCACTTTTTGTTGGCGTGGTCATGGTCGGCGTCATGTTCAGTTCAACATCGTGGTCGGCTTCCGATTTGCTGGTCGAGACCAGTCCGGAATCCAAGGGCGGTTCGTCAAGCAGTTCGCCCAGCGACTTGGTCACCCGGGAACACCCGAGTGGAGCGTTACAGCGCATTGAAATGGATGCGAAGATCCATGATGCGAGAACCGCGGTGATGCAGTTGAACGCCGTGGACGCGCAGAAATTGGCGAATGTCAAGGCGATGAGCCTGGTCCGTCACTTTGACGCGGTGTCACCGCCAATGCGTCGCCACGAAGGGCGTGACGTCGCCAAGGTCGTGCCCGGAAGTTTGGCAGACAAAGTGTGGACCGGCAAAAGCGGGGTGTCCCACTTCACGCTGTACGGCCCCTACATGGAACTCAAGCCGGGTAAGTACGTGGTCATCTTCCGACTCCGACTGTTGGAAAAGTCAACCGCCAAAAGCATCATCTCCATCGGCATGGCGAACAAGCAAGCCACGGTGACCGAACGACAAGTCAAGGCCGCCGAAGCCCCCGTCGACGAATGGCGCGTCTTCGCCGTCCCGTTCACCGCAAAGAAAACGCTTTCCTCCGTCGAGTTTCGTGCATGGCAACACCGCAAGTCGGTGGCGATCGATCGGGTGTATTTGTTTGAGGTGGAGGAAGGGGATGGCGGGGAAGGGTGAGTTGGTTCAGCAATCGGTGAAAACAGTTCAACGAAGTAGGGCCCGCGATTCGCAGACGCTTCTAGCGATCATTACTCATTCGACAAAGATAGACGATACAACTCTATTCGATCCGTTTGTAGATCAACGCACGGGAAGCGCCGCGTGCAGTAAGGCTCAAGGCGGATTGGTTCAGTCGGGTGAGGTTGTATTTGGTGGTTTGGTTCACGTCGGCCGGGTCGGTTGAAGTCTTGCAATGGAGGACGAGCGTGGGCGGCAGGGCGTTCCATTGAATCGACCATTGGCCGGTACTGCGAATGCCGGCGGGTGGCCAGTGGTCGCGCATGTAGGTGCCGTCGGCATAAAACTGAAGAGTACCGATGCATGGCCCGCTGCGCCATTCGCCATGCAGTTTCTTTTCCAATGCAGCCAGCGCGGAATCTTTTTCTTTAGCCGCGCTGGCTTCGGCATCGGTTGCGCCGCCTGAGGGTGTGGGTGCGGCGGCGGCGATGCTTGTCAACATGGTGACGATAAGGAAGGGCAACGTGCGCATCGGTGTTGCTCCGGAAAACGTTGGCCAGAACCTGTCTGTGTGGAAAAACAACATTGAGATGCATTTCGGACGGTGAGGGCGTGACCATTACTGCTTTGTACGTTTTTGACGTATCAATAGCGCCGTGGTTCCCTTGAATCGAATCATTCGCCGATGTCATCGCGTCGGGTAGTGTCGCGACATCAAACCAACCTTCACTCCTCCCACTTCGTGATCACCTTCCGCTCGGTCACCTTCCACCACTTGTCAATACGGTCGGCTAGCTTCGCGACAATGTCCGGATGCTTGCCGGCGACGTTGTTCTTCTCGTGCGGGTCGGCATATAGATCGAACAGTTGCGGCCGCTTTTCCGTGCGTGGGTGTGTGGACGCGTAGCGGTTGACTTTGCCGTCGTAGGTGAGCAGCAGTTTCCAGCGGCCTTGCTCCTTCGCTGATGGAGAGTAGATGCACCAGCGATGAAGCAGGCTGGCCTGCGGGTTGTCCATGTCGGCGACGTCGTGGGCGAACGCTTCGCCGAAGATGGCGTCGCGGGCGATCGGTTGCTTGTCGGTCAGGAGTTTGGACAGGTCTTGGCCGGGCAGGTCTTTTGGCGCATCAAAACCCACAAGCCCGGCGACGGTCGGCACGATGTCAATCGAACTGACGACCGTGTTATCCATGCGCGGCGGGATTTTGCCATGCCAACTGAAAATCGTTGGCTGTCGTACGCCGTTTTCGTAAGGTGATTGCTTCGACCGCAGCGCGTACCGGCCGCTGTTTGGGTTTTGCGTCCAGCCGTTGTCGCTGAGATAGATGAAGATGGTGTTTTCGTACAGCCCGCGTTTCTTCATGGACGTGACCAGATCTCCGACGGTGTCGTCCAGCCATTCGCACATCGCGTAGTAACGGGCGATGAATTTGTTGTCGACCTTCTCGAGATACTTGTCAAACAAACGTTTCGGCGGCGTGTGCGGCGTGTGCGGCAGGAAGGGCGCGTACCAGACGAAAAACGGTTTGTCTTCCTTTTGACAAATGTCAAAAAAATCCTCGATTGGTTTC
>JANQKH010000363.1 GCA_028281215.1 Phycisphaeraceae bacterium
GGCGGCGTGGCCGTAGGTTTGATTCTGATCGTCCAAGCCGACCCGCGCCTGAGCGACGCTGCCGAAATCGTCACCACCGTGGGTCTGGCTGCTTTGGCGATCAACCAACTCGTGGGCCCAAGTGCCGCACGTTTTGCACTGTTCCGCGCGGGCGAGGCAGGTAAAGACTTGCCCCGGCTGCTCGACTTTCTGGACGAACACCATATTGCTGTGGATGTCACCGGTAGCACCAAGGAAGACGTCATCCGAACGTTGGCCGCACAACTCTACACCACCAAAGACAAACCGGCGATTCCCCAGGAGGAGTTCGTCGAGAAGGTCTTTGAGCGCGAGCGAATTGCCTCGACTTGTTTGTCGCAAGGTTTGATGGTTCCCCACGCAATCCTTGAGGACGGCCAGGACATCACCGGGGTGCTCGGCATCAGTTCCAAAGGGTTGGACCTTGGCGCGCCGGACGGTCACCCGGTTCATGCTATTCTGCTGCTTGCGACTCCCCAAACTGATCGCAAGCGGCACCTCGAGGTGCTGGCCGCGTTCGCCCGGGCCATCACGCGCGACATCAACCTTCGCGAACAGTTGTACCACGCCCGCAGCGCGGCCTACGCTTACGACGTCCTGCACGCCGAAGCGGGCGAAGACATCAACTACTTTCTCGAAGACGCATTGGTCCAGGCAGGCGTGACTCCAGAATCGAAGAAGTCTTAAGCTACGCCATGTGCTCAATAATTGCCGAGCCGAACTCGCTGCACTTCAGCAGCTTGGCGCCTTCCATTAAGCGTTCGAAGTCGTAGGTTACGGTTTTTGCACCAATCGCTCCATTCATGCCGGCGATGATCAGATCGGCCGCTTCGTGCCAGCCGAGGTGGCGAAGCATCATTTCGCCCGATAGGATCACACTGCCCGGGTTCACCTTATCTTGCCCCGCGTACTTTGGCGCGGTGCCGTGTGTGGCTTCGAAAATGGCATGACCGGTGTCGTAGTTGATGTTGCCGCCAGGCGCGATGCCAATGCCGCCAACACACGCCGCCAGCGCGTCGCTAATGTAGTCGCCATTGAGGTTGAGTGTGGCGATCACACTGTACTCTGCCGGGCGTGTTAGGATCTGCTGCAGCATGGCGTCGGCGATCACGTCCTTCACGGTAATCGTGCTGCCGTCTTTCGGCGACTTGAACTCGCACCACGGACCACCATCGACTTCGGTGGCGCCGAACTCTTCCTTGGCGCACTGGTAGCCCCAATCGCGGAAGGCGCCTTCGGTGAACTTCATGATGTTGCCTTTGTGCACCAACGTCACCGAGTCGCGCCCGTTATCGATCGCGTATTGAATCGCGGCCTTGGTAAGTCGCCACGTGCCTTCCTTCGAAACGGGCTTGATGCCGATGCCGGCCGTGTTGGGAAAGCGAATCTTCTTGAATCGCTCGGGGAACGCCTCTGCGAACATGCTCTTGAACTTGTTGCAATCGTCCGAGCCGTCCTCGAACTCGATGCCGGCGTAGATGTCTTCGCTGTTCTCGCGGAAGATCACCATGTCGGTCAGGTCGGGGCGTTTTACCGGTGACGGAACACCTTCGAACCATCGCACCGGGCGCAAGCAGGTGTAAAGGTCAAGAATCTGCCGCAGCGCGACGTTTCACGACCGTATACCGCCGCCCACCGGAGTGGTGAGCGGGCCCTTGATGCCCACCAGGTAGGTGCGGAACGCGTCGAGCGTTGCGTCGGGCAACCAGTCATCCGTCGCGTTGAATGCCTTCTCGCCCGCTAGCACTTCCGTCCAAGCGATGCTTCGCTTGCCGCCGTATGCCTTTTCGACCGCGGCATCGAACACCCGAACGCTTGCCGCCCAGATGTCAGGTCCGATGCCGTCGCCCTCAATGAATGGAATGATCGGCTGGTCGGGAACCTGCAGTTTGCCGCCTTGCATCGTAATGGCCGTGCCGGCTCGGGCGTCGCTCATGATGGTAAGTCCTACTGCTGAAGTGATTGAGAAGGGTTTCGCCGGAGGTCGTGCGATGTCCCATGTGTGGCAAACTGCCGATTTTCGGCGGACCGATCCAAAGGGTCAATGGCCGCACTTTTGGTTGCCATAGCGCGATAGCGAGTTGCGTTTGCGTGCTCTGGTGGCCACAATCGGGGCTCGTACGCTGCCAAGGTAGTTCTCGTCCGCCGTTCTTTCATCTGGAGATGGACCCTATGTCGCCCACCCTGCGCCGCCGCGACTTCCTCAAATCGACCGCCATCGCCGCC
>JANQKH010000398.1 GCA_028281215.1 Phycisphaeraceae bacterium
ACCTCCTTGTCCGAGCGCCGACGGGCGTGGATCATCCTTGATCTCGCCCTTTCCTGTCTCGGTCGCTGTCGACCGGGTTGTCAATGCCGAGGGCGGTTCGTCCCTGTTCCGCCGATCGGCCCCATCATTCACCCGCGCCGGCCCGCTTATTCCGTTTTCGCATGGCACGGCGGGGATTCATCATCATTTGCGGATTGTCTGCCAACGTTTTTTCCACGTATTCAAGCCATGGACCGCGATCGCGTACCTTGATGTGATCACGTACACCGACCAGCACAACTTCGCTGGGCAGTTTCGACATTTTCAAAAGGTTGTCAGGCAATCGAATGCGTCCTTGCTTGTCCAGTTCAACCCGTCGGGCCAGGCCGAACATCAACTGCTCGTACTCAAACAGTTCGTCGTCATCGAGTTCGCTTTCGTCAAGTTGTTCAGCCCGTTTTTCAAAGCCGCTCTCGGAGTAAAGGCAGAGTGTGCCGCCGTCGCCGAGCATGACATACATCGCCAGGGTTTCATCGTCACCGGCCTTGGACTGTCGGCGAAGTTGAGCGCGGACGTCGCTTGGAATCGCGAGGCGATTCTTCGGATCAATCGTGTGCTCGAAGGTGCCGGTGAAAACCAAAACATGTCGTCCCCATGACCCCAGATTTCCGAAGACTCAACCCGTAAACTTCCAACTTCCCCCTTTTGTTATTCATTTATGGGAATATACCCCACTTTGATCCCCACTGCAAGGCGCGATTCCCACAGGGGTGTTTTTCGGCACCACTGTGGAAAAATTGTGGAAATGGCGGGGCGATCGCCGATGGTATCGGGTTTCGCTTCAAATGTTGCTCAGACCTGACTGGTTGCCTTGATCACACGTGGGCTTGCTGGTTTAGCGAACCAGCGCCAGCGGTACGACGGCTGCTTTGGGATTTAGTCGTTGTTTGGCGTGGTCGGCGAGGGATTGACTGGTGAACTGGCCGACTTGAACGAGGACGAGTTGCCGGCCGTGTTTGTCGGTGGCTGGGACGAGGCGCGGCGTACCCATGCGCAGTTGTTGCGCTCGCGGCGCGATCTGCTGGGCGGCGTTGCGCGCATAGCGATCATTGGAGTAAGCACCGATCTGAAGCGTCCAGCCGTTGATGCGCAGTTCGTTGTCAATCAGTGCATGAAAGCCGCGGTGGTGGCTGTGTTGTTTCGCTTGTACGAAGTTGCTACGGGCTTGCGACCATTGCCCGATGACCTGTTGGCTTTTGGCGGCGTAGTAGTGAGCGTTGGCGCGGGCTTGGCCTCGTAGGCCGCGCGTGGCGGCGAGGTATGCCGAGGCGGCGTCGCTGTGTCGGCTTCGTTCGGCATAAATGCGGCCAAGGGTGATGTTCGCGTCGGCGGCGATGTCAGCCTGTGAACTGCTGGTCGCATGTTTGAGATGTTCCATCGCCTGCGTGCCGTTGCCCAAGTGATACGCACTCAGGCCTGCCACATACGAAGCCTGTTGCGTCGCATCGAACTGGGTGGTCATCGGCTGGGCGATCTGGTACGCCGAGGTGTAGTCGCCGCGATGGTAGGCGTCATACGCGGTGGCGACGCTGTTGGTCGTCGGTGCTGTTTCACACCCGACCTGGACGGCAAGCAGGAGCATCGTTCCGAAAACAGGCAATCGCATGGGCTACTCCATCAGCCATGGGGTTGATCAATATCCCTCGGTTCACGGCACATAGGGTATTCGTCGGCGCGTCAGCACACTTTGAATGAATGTGCGTCAGCGATGCCGGTTCGCCGTAGACGTGAACAGCGATCAGCCGGGGCATGTGTTGGAAGTGGATACAGGGTGAATCAACGCGCCCGGGAGGATTCGAACCTCCGACCTTCGGATTAGGAATCCGGTGCTCTATCCAACTGAGCTACGAGCGCACGATGCGAGATTACCGCAGGATAAGCGTAGCGGGTGGCATCCCGGTGAGCAAGATAATCGAGCCACGTTGAGTTGCCGGAGAGGTTTTGGAGCAACTGGCGCTATCGCTCTTGAGGCAGGCATTTGTACAAGTTCCTCTCCTGCAATGTCCCTGTTGCCCCAATTACCTGGTTTCGTCACTTTGGCGGTGTGTTTTTAGCCAATCCACCAGATCGGACGCCCCGACCCTGCCGGTACGCTCGGCGAGGACGGTTCCCTCGGCGTCGGTGATAACCATCATTGGAATGAACTTCACGTGATACTGTTGCGACAGCCCAAGGTTCTGCGGTGTGTTCTCGGTCGTTTCAATCATGACTGGCACGAACTGCTGATTCAATGTGTCGGCGACGGCGGCGTCAGGGAAAACATACTTTTTCATCTGCTGACATGGGCCGCACCATGTCGCGGTGAAATAGATGAATACCGGGCGTTTGGAATCGCTCGCTTTGGTGACCGCGTCGGCGTGCGACGTGAACCACGCCACCTTGCCTTTGCCGGTTTGACCGAGAAAAAGAAACGGCGCGCCGGCCGCGATCAATGCAACGGCAAAGATTGCAAGCAGGCGTTTGTCGAAGCGGGGTGGTGGGTCGGTCATGGTGCAAGATGGTAGGCACAGTGTGACCACATAGCCCGCCGCATGCGGCGGAACGCCTGACATATCCGGGGCTATGCATTTACGATGCTCCCAGATTCATCAGCCACACCGCGAACCACACAATGCCGAAACAGACGGCGAAGCAGAAGATGAAGCCGAGGAAGTCTGACGCGCGGGGTTTTTGAATTTCAATCGACGAACCGGGGAACCACTTGCGCGACTCAAACTTCTCCGGGTTTTCGTATGCCGCTTTCAATTGTCCAGTGTCCGCGTCGGCGTCAGACATCACCGGCACCTTCATTTTCGTGTAGAAACGGTCCAGTGTGTCCTTGCTGTTCTTCGGCGTAATGAAACTGACGGCGATCATGAACAGGAACGGCAACAGCAATTTTGGCGGCACGCCCAGCGTGGTCAGCATCGCCGACGATTGTTCCTGAAGGTCCATGCCGAGAAGTGAATAGACCGCCAAGTCGGTGCGGAACTGACCGTTGCCGGTGAATTCGCCGCGTTTTTCGTAGATGATCGTTTCCTTGTTGCCTTCGGTCTTGCGATCGACTTCGACTTCATCGACTTTGCCGTCGAGTTTCGACCAATACACCGGTGCGCCACCGCTCTTGAAGCGTTCTTTGATCTGCGCGCCCAGATTACCGATGTCCGGTGGCGGTCCGATTGCCTTGATTGTTTCGATGGTCTGTCGGCGTACAAGGGTGATCGCGGCATCCAGATACTTCTGCGCCTCTTCATTGAGGATCTCACCCGCTTCACCTTTCGATTTCTTCTTCACTTCCTTGACGCGTTTGGCGTCGTCGGCGAGCGCTGCTTGGTGCGCCTTCTCCCATTCAAGGTGGGCCTCGTAAGCCTCGGCGTTGGCGACGACCGGGTTGCCGATGGTGCCCAGCGATTGGACGCCCTGATTGGCATTTTCATTTTCAATTGCGCGGTTGTACGCGGTGAGCCACGCCTGCCGTCGCGCCAGGTCGCTCGTCTTGGCCGGTCGCGTAATAATCACTTCTTGGACGCGGTTATAGACCGCAAAGGTTTCATTCTTCGCCAGGTCCGGCATGACATTCGGCAGCACGCGCGGCATCACGAAAAAGAACCCCGTGACAAACAGCACGGTTAGCCACGCCGACCATTTGTTCGCCTTGCGCCACCACATGCCCAGCCAGAACGTCGCGGCAAAGATAACCGGCAACGTGATCGCCGCGACGAACTGCTTGAACACATCCTGGTGCAAAATGGAGATGTACCCCGCGCCAACGATCATGACCAAACCGCTGATGCGGCCGACGAGCAGCAGTTCCTTGTCGCCCGCGTTTTTGCGCACGGGTTTATAGAAGTTGCGCGTGATCAGGCCGGACGTCATGATCATGTAGCAGTCGGCGGACGACATCATGGCGGCGAGCATGCAGGCGAGCATGAGGCCGACGAGACCGGCGCCGGCCTTGGAAAGAATCTCTCGCGACGCCACCCCCCAGACCAGATCAGGATCGCTGGTGATTTCGACGTTGTCGGCAAAGAGTGTGAGAACGATCACGCCGGTCAGCGCCCAGCCGACGGTGCAGAATCGTTTAAGAAAGTTGCCGGTGACGAGACCGATGCGGGCCGAGTTTTCATTTTTCGCCGAGCCGCCGCCGGTGGCGATGAAGTGCGGTTGGACGACGATGCCGATGAGCGCGAGCAGGGTTAGCGAGACGATGTAATGCAACGGAAACTCAGTGGAGCGTGGTCCACCGAAGATTTGGAAATACTCCGCCGGTGTGTTTTCATGCATGATTTCCAGCCCGCGCATCATGCCGCCGGCGGACTCGGGATCAAACTTGTCGACAAGCATGTTCAACCCGGTTGGGATGAGAATGATCGAGAGCACAATGATGCCGATGCCTTGGATCAGGTCGGTCCAGTAGGCGGCTTTGAGGCCGCCGAGAATGCCGTAGATGATGATCAGCAAACCCATCGCGGGGATGAGGTAGAACTTGAGGTCTTCCGGTTTCATCTCCCACGCCGTGAAGGTGTCGGCGCCGATGAGTGGAATGGCGACCTTGACCACGGCGGTGAATAACGCCGACAGGTAGAACATGTAAAAGTAAGTACCGAACACGGCATACGCCGCGCCGAGCGTCGGGCTTTGGTAGCGTTCGACGTACCAGTCACCGATGGTCAGATGTCGCATGCGGCGGTACCAGACGCCGAAGATCCAGTAGAACGGCGTAACGAACAGCCACATGAGCACGGACCAGATGCCGGCGAGGCCGCTGGTCCATGTTTTGGCGCCGACCTGAACCGGGTCATTGCTGCCGGTGCCCGCGCCGAACGCGGCAAACGTCTGCATGATCTTGCCGAAGCTTCGGCCGCCCATGAAGAAGTCTTCCTGGCGCTTGATGCGGAACATGCAGACCACGCCGATGGTCGCCATCACCGCGAAGTAGCCCCCCAGAACGATCCAATCAAAAGTTTGCATACCAGCCCCTTGTCATTACCCGGTGGCGCGCGTTGACATGATAACGTGAAGAACCCGCTTGGCGGGTGATCGCGGATCGCCGTTGTCGGGCGTCCATAAACGTGTCAAACGGCGATCAGTGATCGCCCGTTAAACAAGGCGGGAAAAGTGTTATTCAATCCATCCATCCAGACTGCTGGAAGAACTCGAACCACTTGGTCGCGATCACTTCAGTTGCCTTCGGTGTGTAGTGCACATCGTCGTGCATGTAATCGGTCGTTTTCGGCACGGCGGCTTCAAGATCGACATAGTCGACTTCGAGTTGAGCGACAATGTCGCGCACGTGATCTCGCGCCTGTTTCATGCCGTGCTCCATCGACCACACATTTGGCATCTTCCCGTCTGCCTGATGCGACGGCGCGAACCACCATCGCTGTTGCACGTCCTCGGGTTGTTCCACGTCGTACATGAACGGCTGCGTGCAGAGCAACACCTTCGCGCCTTTGCGCCGCGTTACGCTGACAAACTCGCGCAGGTTGCGGTCGTATGATTTCAGGCTTGGCCAATTTTCGCGCATCACCGCTTCGGCTTTGGGGAAGAACATCATCTTCGAGCCGTGTGTGCCGTCGCCGTACGGGCCCGGCGTGTAGACGCGGTTGAAACGGAAGTCAGAAAACCAGAATCCCATTTGCATGTTGATCAGTTGCATGCGGTTCTTCGGGTTGATGCGGTTGGCGATCGCGCCGTAGTAGTGGCCGTAGTCCGGACGGAAACCGCCTACGGTGAACGTGTCAGGCGTCAGGCTTCGCATCAGATCATTGATGCCGTGGAAGATGATCACAATGTCAGGCTCGAAGTCCTGTGCATGGAGTTGGTACTTGACCAGCGAGTGAGCGGTGGTGTGCCAGTCGGCGCCGAGGTTTTGCACTTCGATGTTCCGGTCGGGGTAAGCGGCACGCAGTTTTTCTTTGAGGATTTCGGTGTGGACGTCCTTGGTGGCAAGTCGACCGCAGAACACCGTGCTGCCGCCGAACACAAAGATGCGTGTGGTGTTCGCTGGTTTCTTCTTTTCGATGTCCTCGCCGCGGAAACCCCAGCGATTGATGGTGAACTTGGCATAGCCCGGCCGCGGTGTGTTTTGCAGGAAGGCATGCGTGCTGTCAGCGGCGGCGGTGGCGCGCTTGGTCATCTCTTTTTCGATCCGACGGTCGACCACCATCCATAATGCGATGCCAATGACGCCGAAGAACACGATCTTCTGCG
>JANQKH010000401.1 GCA_028281215.1 Phycisphaeraceae bacterium
TTGTCCTCCTGTAAGAGGGCGCGTGAATCAACACGTTGTCCGTCATTGCACTCGCGCAGACAAACCGACAACGTCAATGCGTTCCGTTTACCGAGTTTCAAATGTGAGAAGTTGAAAGAAGGGCGATCAACCGCGCTGGACAGGTCAGTTGACCTGAGCGGAGTCAGAGGCGGGGACGGAACAAAGCGTTCCGTCCGGACGGATTGCAAAGTGCATCGCGCCATTGCGGAAAGTGCTGCCGCGGTCTGGGCTGACGGTCAACGCAACCATCGCACCGCCACCGAAGCAGGCTTGGACCAAACGCACCGAACCGGCGCGTCTGATGTCAGGTTGTCACATGACGTGGTACGGCATGTTTCCTCGTGGGATGAATGAACCCCGGCATCATAACAAATTCACGACCGCGGAAAACTATTTCAGTTTCCGCGGTCGAATTGGTGACGCGATTCGATCAAACCGTCGCGCTGAAACGAACAGCGGCGACGTGCGATTCAGGGTTGGAGGCGTTCACTCGCTGTTTGCTGATTACATCAACTCCGCCGTCAGCCTGCGCATTTGACGGCCCGTTCGGCAGCCATCTCCCGCAGCGACGCGACCAGCGTTTCGGCCGCGGTTTCGCGGTCGTCCAGCTTGCGGAGACGTCGAAGGGTGGGATTGTCAGCGAGTCGGAGATTGGTTTCGAGGCGTTTTCGGGCGACGTATCGCCAGAACGGCGAGCTGCCGCCGATTTTCATTTCCTCGATCTCGTCAGCGATGCGGCGGAGAAGTTGCGCATCATGCCGATAGTCGGTTTTGGTTAGACGCATGCCAGAAACTCCCTTTGCGGCACTGTTCGAATGTCCCTCGTGTATAACTACGTACACGTTGCAAATGTTGCGTTTCAGAACGGCGTGGATAGCGTGCTGTTACAAAAAAGCGCACTTTTTACAGGACTCAGGGATAACCCGAAGAGTGGCCTAAGTTAAGCTACTTCAAACTGATACAACGGATTCCGGGCGATGCAAGGAGTCTTCCCATGAAGATGTGGATTTTGCCGATCGCGACGGTTTTTTCCTTTGGCGCGGCTGCGAGTCCGGGGTGGGCCGACCTTGCCAAGGATGCTGAAAAAACACTGAATCGGGCCATCCACTTTTTTCACAAGGAGGTTGCATCACACGGTGGATACCTCTGGGCATACAGCGGCAATCTAAAGTTGCGGCAGGGCGAGGGACGGGCCGACGAACACACGATCTGGGTTCAGCCACCGGGTACGCCCACGATCGGTGAAGCATTTCTCGATGCCTACGACGCCACCGGGGACGCAGCCGCGCTTCGCGCCGCGATCGATGCAGGTGAAGCTTTGCTTGCCGGTCAACTTGAATCCGGCGGCTGGACGTATCACGTTCGCTTCGCGGAAAACGAACGCCCGCGGTATCGCTATCGTCAGCGATTGGGTGTCAAACCGATTCCAACTCTGGTGCGCAACGACAAGCCTTCGAAGGAAGGTTGGGCGATCTGGAAGCAACGCAAGATCAAAGGTAATCAAACCACACTCGATGACGATACGACGCAGGCGGCAGTGCGATTCCTCGCGCGTCTCGACAAAACGCTTGAATTCAAGAATGAACGCATTCACGAAGCGGTGAAGTTTGCCCTCGCATCGTTGTTGCGATCGCAATATCCGAACGGCGGCTGGTCGCACAACTACGATCGTTTCCCTTCACGCCCGCCGAGTGAACACTACTATCCAATCAAACCGGCGGGCTATCCAACAACCTGGTCAAAAACGTGGCCGAAGAATTGGCTCGGCTGCTACATCACCAACGACAACCAGATGTCCAACATGATCGACACGATGCTCGTCGCGTGGGAGATTTATAAAGACAAACGCTACCTTGCATCGGCGAAGAAAGCCGGCGACTTTTTGATCCTCGCACAAATGCCCGACCCGCAACCCGCATGGGCCCAGCAGTACAACGCCAACATGGAACCAGAATGGTCCCGCGCGTTTGAGCCGCCGTCTGTGACCGGTGGTGAATCGCAATCGATCATGCGCGGGCTGATCAAACTCGCCCGCTATACCGGAGATACGAAGTATCTCAAACCCATCCCTA
>JANQKH010000420.1 GCA_028281215.1 Phycisphaeraceae bacterium
TGGCGGAGCGATTCGCCGAACAGTTTGGCGTGGAGGCGGTTTGACCGGTCAGGAGGCACAATCCGCACTTCTAAGCGATGGAAATCAATGTTGGGCGAACTTCGGGTCGCCACAAGCCGAATTGGATTACATGATTGAACGGATTGCCGGCTGGTTGATGGCCGGTTATCAGACGTGGAACAAAGCGACGCATTTCGAAGTGCGCCACGGTCAGTTCTGATTGCGGGACTGGCCGAAATTGAAACTGTCATCTTGAAACCTTTGGGACTCGGTTGATTTCATGAGCCGGCCACTGACCGACCAACTGTTTCGTCGCAAACGATTGTGGCAAGGATTGTTGCTCATCCTGCTCGGCGGTGTCGTGTTGTTCGGACTGCTGCCCCTGCACTCGCGAGGTGAACGTCTACTGCGGCAGTTCAAGATGACCTTTGTCACCCGCGACATCGGTCTGGCGATCAGTGGCGGCGCGGCATTGGTCTACTTGGTGTTCTCATTCATCAACTGGCGCTGCCCGGCCTGCCGGCGACTGCTCTGGTTCGGGCTGTTCGCCTCAAAATGCAAAGGCTGCGAGGCTGGATTCAAAAAAGGCGAAGGCGCTGAAATCGAAAGTGCAGAACAAGAGGCCGCCACGGAACAAAAAGAACATGAGGAACCAGTAGAACACGAAGCCGTGGATACGATGAACGACGAACCCGATGCTGCGCCGGTCGCGAACGGCGCGCCTGCTTTGGCGCCGGTTGTTGAACCCTCGCCCGAGCCCGTCAACGAAGCCGCCGCCGCGACATTGCCGCCGATCGAACAGCCGGAACGGTTTGAGCGCCGGCGTCCTGAAAACCAGAAACGTTCGGTCGATATCGATTCACCCGAACTGACCGACGAACAGGAAGCATTGCTCCGCAACAGCCACAAACTCGTGCGCTGCAAATCCTGTCCGCGTTGTGGTTCGTCGTCATACCGCAAGAAACGGCCGGACGTGGTGTTGCCCTTGATTCGCATCCGTGAATGTCGCAATTGCAACCAGCAATACCAGCGACCGACGCCGAAGAAAATTTCGCTGGCGTTGATCCTGATCGGCGGCGGCGCGATGACGCCGTGGTTGCTCGAGTTGCAGAATTACTTCAGTGTCAACGAATGGTTGAAGAACACATGGCATTGGGGCATTCTGGGAACGGTCGGTTTAGTGTTGGTGCTGGTTGGCCTTAAGAAAATGTTCCTGCAACGCAAAGTGCAACCGCCGGTACGTCAGCATGGGCGCCGACGCGGCGACATTCAAAAAGCTTACGAAACTCAGAACCTGCTGCTGAACGTATCGCCCACACCGGCCATGGCGGCGGAACCTTTACCGTCCGCCGCGACAAAGAAGAACGACGATGAACATGCCGGGGAATCGAATCAACAACTACGGGCCCGCGAAACTGTCGGGCTTGCCGTCAAGGAGAGAGAAACCGTGACCGCGCCCCAATCAACCTCCTCCGTCGCGGCGCCTGTCGCGGATACCCGGCAAGAACCAGAGCAGGCAAGCACGGCGACATCCACGTCCGCACCGGTATTGAATACCGCGCACGCCCCCAATGAAGGCAGCCGACGATTGCTCCGCGCAGGCTGTGTGATACCGGCTCATCCGCTCGCGCTCGATGTACACCGTCAACTCGACGAACGCCGCATGCGAGCGTTGACGCGATACTACCTCGATGCTGGTGCAGGCGGCGTAGCCGTCGGTGTGCATACCACGCAATTCGCCCTGCGCCAGCAACCCAACGACATGTTCCGCCACGTGCTCGAGCAGACGATGGGGGAGTTGTTCGACCATGAAATGACACACCAGAAATCATTGGTCAAAGTGGCGGGCGTCTGCGGCGAAACCAAACAGGCAATCGACGAAGCGGAACTCGCCGCGAGTCTGGGATACGACGCAGGCCTGTTGAACCTCGGTGCGATGAAGGATGCTGGTAACGAACAACTGATCTGGCATTGCAAGGAGATCGCCAAGGCGATTCCCGTGTTCGGTTTCTACCTCGCGCCGGCGGTGGGCGGTCGCGTGCTCGACTACGAATTCTGGCGTCGTTCCGCCGACATCGAAAACGTCGTCGCGATCAAGATAGCCGCGTTTAATCGCTACGACACGCTCAACGTCGTCCGTGCCGTCGCCGACGCCGGCCGGGCCATTCAGCCCGGTTCCGACAACCCTGAAGGCATCGCGCTCTACACCGGCAACGACGATCACATCGTTGGTGATTTGCTCGGCGAGTGGACCTTCAACGTCAACGGCAAAGACATCACCCAACACATCGTCGGCGGCTTGCTCGGACACTGGGCGGTTTGGACGAAAGCAGCCGTCGATACGTTTGAATCGATCCGTAAAGTCAATCAGTCAGACAACATGCCGTTGTTGTCCACGACGCTCGACCGCCAGGTGACCGACATGAACGCTGCGGTTTTTGATGCCGCGAACGGTTTCAAGGGTTGCGTGCCGGGCATCCACGAAGTGCTCTGCCGTCAGGGGCTGCTCGAAGGTGCGTGGTGTCTCGATCCGAATGAAAAACTGAGCGCAGGGCAGGCGGATGAAATCACTCGTGTGATTGAAGCGTATCCGCACCTGACGGACGATGAGTTCGTCGCGGCGAATCGGGATAAGTGGCTGCGGTGAGCCTGGTGTGTTGACGGCAAACTTCCATGAGTTGTATTGCTTGACACGACGACAGCAATCTTCGGCCTGTCGCTAGTGATCCCATCTATTCACAGGATGCCGTCATACGGCCGTAAGCAGAGTGATGCTTGGGACCGACTGCTCGACACTCCTCCGCTCCGGCGTGTAGTGGCACGCGGCATGGGGGTATTGCAGGACGGTCGCACGTGTAGCGTGATGCACTACTCTTCATCCAAATCGTCAGGTTGAGTCTATTTCGATTCTTTGAGTATCTTCTTAGAGATGTTTTTGAGCTTGGCGATTGCTTGCCTGGTAGATTTCGTTCTCCACGTTTTGTGTTTAAGTTGGGCATCCCAGATCGCCAGGCCGACGGGCGGGTCGCTTGCAATCCACTGGAGATGTTTGCTCAGATTCTTCTCCTGCCAGTGGTCGGTGTGGCTGGGGACACCGATGGCAATCTTTGACGCATGTTCCCCGGCTGCTCTCTTGATAAAGTCGTAGGCTCGCCAATCGCGGGCGCCGGCCCCGGTTTCCTTGTAACCCATCACGTGGAGTGCGTCGACGTGAGGCAGCAAGTCGGGCCACCAGGTCTGGTTGGGGGCATGCCATTTGTAGGCAAACGAGTTAACCGTCAGCACCTTTTTCTTCGCGCGAAGTTGGTTGGACAGGTCTTTCATGAACTGGACGAATGACGCTTTTTCATCATTGCGGTTGCCATGGCCTTCAAGGTCGATATCGACGCCGTCAAGCCCCAATCGGACGGTCTTGTTCACCAGCGAGGCGGCGAATGTGGATCGATTCTTATCGAACGCTGATTGTGCGAGTTTCCAGTCCCAGCCGGATTCGGTGGCGTTGTACACACAGAGCATGACTTTGATGCCATGCGTGTTTCCCCAGCGGCGAAAACCGGCAATCACCGAATCGTTGATTGCGCCAAATCGCGTGACCCGTTTAAGCCCACCCTTGGCGGTGGGATTCCAGAATTGAAGCCCGATCGACGTGATGCTGTCCTTCATACCAATGCCGTCGAAAGATTGATTCAACTGCTTCTTGCAGGCGTCGATCGCATAGGGAGGCACCCACGTCATCACGTGGCGTCGATGTGAAGGGCCCTCGGCGTTTGCCCCCGCTGCCGCCAAGGTGGCGATGATTAGAAGACTCATCATCCAAGTCGGTCGCCATGGGATTCGAGGAGATGAACTTGGGCTATGCATCACGCATAGTGTATGTCTTGTTTCTAGTTCGCTTCCCACTGGATATGGAACTCCATTTCGCCATGGTCAAAGACCGAACGGTTGTGCGTCGGCTGTATACCCGATGCCATAGACTTCCTGCCCATCGGACAGGAATTCGACACCGTGCTCTTCCTCGAATGCTGCGCCGAAACTGATCACCGCAAGCGGCCCGTCGATTTCCAGACGATGGTTTTCCCGAATGAGAATTCGAGTCAAGTACAACAGCGCGGCAAGTTGTTGTGGCTCTTCGGGAATATCGACACCAAGGATTTCTTCGACAGCATCGATATCGCCGTCCCACCACATGCCCGAACCGGGACCATCGCCTTGAAAATCGTCGAACAACGCTGTGGTGATCAACTCGACCAGCCAATCAGGATCGGCAAGTATTCCTTCGGCGCATTGAAAGGCGGCTGGTGACGGAGTCTTGTTCTCGTCATCTGTTTGAAATGCGAGTTCAAATGTCAGGTGCTGTTCACCTCTGAGCCCGAAGCGTTTGGTAGGAAGCGGCTGGGTTGCGACCCAAGCATCCATATCCCACTTGAAGGCTCCCCACTCATCTGATTGCCATTGCGTGGCCATGATGCTTCCCCATTGCGTGATTGATCTGTCGTATCGATTTCGGCCTTACTTACTGGCTTGCGTCAATTATCCGCGTTGTGCTCGTCTTCTGATTCGCCTGCAGGTATCTCGGCACCGCATTCAGGGCATTGCCCGCCAGCCGTTCCACGAAGATCGTAACCGCATCCGAGGCAGTATCCCGGGCGTATGTTCTGCTCCGCAAGAATCTTCTTCAACGCGGTTTGCATATCGGGCTCACGATTCTGGCGTGCATAAAGGCGAAGAAGAAAAACTGCGCTGATCGCGATCAGAACGACGGCTGTCAGGATGCCGCCCCAAATACCGGCCTCGAGACCAGCAAAAATCGAGAGTGGGATAATGAGCAGAACCACGCGAACCGCCTGATCGGCAGCGTTGTTTCCTTTTCCATCGGGGTGAACGCGACGTCGACATTCCTCCATGATGTCCCATCGCTGCTTCCAATGCAGGTGCCGAATCTCTTTTGGTGCATCATTCAAATGGTAAAGCCACTTGATGAATCCCATCAGCCCGTCACCTTCCCATCAAACTTGTTGAAAGAGGTCACCGCCGCGCTGCCGTCATGAATGCGAATGGAAGTTTGATACCGCTTCGCTTCCCCCGGCTCCAACCACTGTTCCGCTGCTGGATGATCATCCGCATCTTTACCGAGCAGTGAACCGCTAAGCGGTTCGATGCCAGTGACGTAGCTGCCGCCGGGACCGTAGTGTTGCCAGTTGATCAGGCGGGGGAAGGCTTCCTTCTGGTAGCAGAGTTCGAAGCCGAGTTTGAGTTTGTTATTGATCAGCCCGACATGGCAGGAGCCGTCCTTCTCCGGCGTGGGGTCGATCATGACAACGCGTTCGCCGGGACCGCGATGTGCTTCGATCGGGCCGGTCGCTTTCTTGTAGCGATTGAGTTGGGCGCCACTGACTTTCTTGTCACCGGCGGTGAGTTCGACGGCTTTGCCTTTGTAGATGAACTTGCTGCCTCCATCGAGCAGCGGGTAGCCGAGGTTGACGTGATAAATCCAGTTGTGGGCAACGCGGGTGTTGCCGCGGTTGATCACTTCGTCGTAGAGAATGACTTCGGGCACGCCGAGGCGGCATTGGAAGGTGCGCCGCACTTCGATGACGGGACCGAACATGCGGCTGTCTTTGATCGACAGCGAAAGCACCATCTCTTCCTTGCCGCGATGTGGATCGGGGTTGATGAGCATGGTGACGCCGGCGGGCGTGTTGGAGTGGTGCCCGTGCAGGCCGAAGCTGTTGCCGTCCTCTTCTCGCGGCGGACCGGCGTAGTTGGGGCCGCAACTGGTGAGCAGCCCGCCGGGCCAACCGGTGAGCCAGTCGGCCGCGAAGTTGTAGGCGTGGCTTGGTGTCTTGTAGCCGTTGGGCGTGAGGTAGGCGAGGTTGTGCTGTTTGTATGACGCTTCAACGATGTCACCACCGCGATCGAGGGCGACGGTGAAACGCAGGCCGGCGCCGGTGTCGACGTGCGCGACGCGACAGGTTTGCGCGCCGCCGGATGCTGCGGTGGGCACGCTGTCGATCGTGCCGGTTCGGATCCCTCCGACCTGCAAGACGTTCTCGAATTTGTCCGTATCAAAATTGGGGGAAGCCCCGATGGGCTTGGTAGACCGTTTCGATCTGGTTTTCCGTTTGGCCATCAGTGAACCTTTCGCTGCGAGCGTTAGAATGTAGCGAATTGATGTGTCGACCGCATGTATTTGTTATAGGGTGTGCATTGGCCGCCCTTTGGGCCGAATGTAGAAAAGAATTCCAACACCGAATTGAATGGAGTGAAACATATGAGCCAGGCCCCACATTCCCACGCGAAAGAGGGAGGCCCGCCGCAGGGAGGCCCGCCCGCCGTTCGACCTGGTGGTCCGCCCCCGGGTGTCGGTGGTCGTCCGCCGGTCGAGGCGCCTGACCTCAGCGAAAAGGGTGCCCCCAAGGATGGCGTGCCGCAGAAGTCTGACGAGCGGCTCTACATGCAGTTCCTCGCGTTCACCGATTGCAAGCATCCGATGATGCTCGGCGAAGTACTCCAGGCGACGAACATCGAAGGTGCGGTCTACGAAGACCTCAACGACCCGCGCGGCGTCGGCATCATGACT
>JANQKH010000476.1 GCA_028281215.1 Phycisphaeraceae bacterium
TGTCACTGGAATACTGTTCCGCGGTTGCGGCAATCTGCTGCGCGTCCGCGTGATCGAAGTCATTGCCCAACCTCTCAGCCACGCGACCGATCAGGGCGATGCTGCGGGGCGTGTCGTAAACCAAACGGTTTGAACAACGGCGAACCGATGGCGGAATCTGCACACACACATCCAGCCCGATCGGGTCCGGTTGCGGCCGGCTTGGCACATAACCAAATACCTGCTCGAACCCCGCATCGTTTTCCGCCATGCCGACAAGCAACGACCGATGCACGGCGATGCCCGCCAGTCCAGGTGGCGATTGTGAAAACACCACTTTCATGGCATCCGGATGTTCAAGATGTCGGCTTGCGATCTCATCACAGATCGCCGGGTCGACCAACGGCCAATCGGCGCCAATTAGCAGCGCCGACTCTGCGTCAAATTGTTGCATTGCCTCGGCGATGGGCGCCGCCGGCAACAACTCGTCATACACCGTCGCACCGCCGAGCCCGCCACGCCAACTCCGCGACGACCATTGCCGGGCGACACGCCGTTTGTGCAACCCGCGATCGTTTGATGGCGAACCGACGAAATGATCAACCGGTGTCGAAACACAATGTCCGTCAACGATGGACTCGCATTGCAATTGCGATGCTGCGTCCGCATGAACCAATATGGTGCGGCTGACCGATTGCATGTGATCGACGCGTCGCAACACCCAGGCAAGCACAGCCGCGCCTTCGATCAACTCCCCGACACGAGACGGTAACCGCAAGGCGCTTTGTCTGAAATTCACCGGAATGACTGCAATCAATTGATTCATTGGATTACTCACAGGCGACGGCCTCCGCCGGTATCACGTTCGCCGGCGTGCCGTCCAGCATCTGTTCCACGCGTTGCAGCGACGCCTCAAAGATCGCCAGCGATTCGTCGTATGCCTGCACCAGCCATTCGATGTTGATCATGTCACGTTCGATCTGTTTGCGTTGCCGAGCCATGGCGTCGTCGCCTTCATCGGCGCGGATGGCGCGGTCGGCTTTGGATCGTTTGAACGCGCCGATCGTGTTCAGGTTGTTCACCACGTCAAAAGTCACATTCAACCGGGCGACCGCTTTTTTCTGTTTTTCCAACCGTTTGAACAACTTCGCCATGCGCTCGCTGTCGAGTTGGTGTTCTTCCATCTGCCGTAGGATCGGCACAGTATCGTGCGCGAGTTGCTTGAGTTGCTGCACTTCATCAATGCGGATGGCGAGCAAATCGCGGATGGATTGCAAGCGTTTCGCATCGATGCGAATGTGCGGCATCGGCAGTTCGGGCGCGGGCGATGCGGCATGCTCGGCCAGCGCATCGGCGAATGGCATGGCGTCAGCGCCTTCCTTTGGCAGCCCACCTTCGGTGGCGTCGATGATGGTTTGCGGCGCACCGACGAAGTCGCGTTCGAACTGCTTGAGGTAGGTGAGCATTTGCTCGTCGGAGTAGATCGTTTGCCCGCGCGCGTCGGTCATGCGTTGCAGGTGCGTGCGGTGCCGGACGACGCGCTGCCACTCCATCATTTCCAGCGTGTTCATTGGACTTAATTCGTTGGCCCAGACGTCGTGAATCGACGTGCCGGGGCAGTAATAAAGCCCCTCGGAAAAACCGAGATCCTGTCCGACGAGGATGATCGGGTCACAACCCAGATGTTGCGCGAGGTAGAACGAGAGATGTGCAACGGTCGCGCCATCTTTGACCGGCACGCGCGGCCGCGCCAAATCGCCGAGCATCATGTCAAGCAGACCACTGTTGGTCATGCGCACCGGACCAGGAAAGTGATCGATGATCGTCGGATGTCCCTTCGGCTCGGCAACAAGCGTCACGTCCGGCAGGTCCGGCAGGTCTTCATAGAATCGTTTAGAGATTTCGTGGTAATCGAGCGCAGTAACAAAATCGGGTCGAATACCACGGTCGAGCAACGGCTTCAAGGTGGTCTGCGCGGTGATGACAATCACGTTGCGCCGGACTTGCGGATCGGCCAGCAGGTGAACGTTTTTCGCCAGGCTCGGCCCGGCGCTGACGCATACTGCGGGACAACCGGCCGCGGCCTGATGCAGTTCGTCCGTCGTCGCTCCG